>NZ_JAKJSL010000016.1:0-243952 GCF_050336815.1 Photobacterium nomapromontoriensis | reverse complement strand
AGCTGCCTTACTGGCTGTTGGCTAATACGCTCAATCCGTCCGAACTGGCGGCCATGAACGAATACACCTGCATTGTGGGTTGGTTGGCCGAGAAACCAACCAGCGATACCCTTGGTGCTGACCTCTATTACAGCCACTTTGACCGCTGGATCTACAGCCACCGGGCAAGCTTTGCGCCGTGCTCACTCTTACTTGCCCCCGCCTGTCGCACCGATACTCAGCTCAATCTGGCAGGGCGTGATTTTGCAGGACAAGAGCTGCCGATGATCTGCATGGTGGGTGACGAATTGGTTGTGATCATGAGCTTGGATGGTGATGTGGCTGAGGTAAAACGCGGGGTGCTGGATACGATGCCGCAAGCCCATAACGCCATGACGTTGGTGACCAGCCTTGATGGTGATGCACTGGCGACGGAATTTACCACCGGTGAGCGAGTCAGCCTGCGTGGCCTGACGGTAACAGCGAAAGGAACACTGGATGAAGCCGTCGCCACGGTTGCTGAGATTGAGATGGTAGGCCGAGCAATAAAACCATTATGCGTTGTGAACGTGCAGCTAAATGGCGAGTATTGGCCTGAGCAAGTCACGCTGCCATTGCTTGTGACATTGTCACACCGTAGTCGTATCAGCGAAGTGGCCGAACCCCAGCATTTATCAGACTGGTTCAGTAACAACCTACCCGAAACGGGCACAGAGACTAAGGTTACCCTGACTGATGCAGATACAGGTATAGTGTTGCATGAAGAGGTCACGGCTGAGACTGAATTGACCTTTGACGCTGTAGTGATACCGGAAGCCACCACCAACCTTCAAATCGAACTCACCGCTATACGAAATGGCCATGAAGCAATGCAAAGTTATACACAGCTGATTGCTGTTCAATATCCCCCGCAAACTGTTTAAACAGCGTTTACTGGGTTTTAATTTTTGACTGATTAAACACTGATTGCCGCTATTAACCAAAGAAACCGCATGGAATGACAAAAAATGATTTGCCATTTCATGCGGTTTCGTTTGTCAAACCTCGCGGTCGGCTACAATGATGGCAAAGAGGCCAAATATTGCGGCAAGCACGGGTTTACAATGTTCTTTTCGCACTAAGTATTCTGCAATAGGAAAGGCATAAAACCCGATAGAGTAATGAGCAATGCGATCGTAGTGATTACGTTCTGAGCCTATTGCATCATTGAACCAGTCAAAGGGGACATTGGCAAAGGTATAGTGCGCGCCGATGGCGTGCATGAATAGCCAGACAGACATGAAAATGTAAGCGGTATTGGAAAAGGTAAAGCGTTTATGAGTCAATACGAGCAATACAAAGGCAAGGGCAACAGGAACGATTTCAGCTACCCAGACCGCGTGAAATGCAGGGTTAATACCAGACCAAACAATAGTAGATCCAACCACTAACGCGAGAACCTGAGCTGTTTTTGAATAAGGTTGAGAGTTATCCATTCTTGGTGTGTCCTTTCTCTAGTTGATTTGTTGATGTAATAATACAGTGTTTTATTACAAAATTAGTGATTGTGCAAGCGCTGTATTGGGCAAGTCGCGATATGGTTCGCAAAAAAAACGGCAAAATAAGATAAAAAAGGAAGGCGTAAAACCACATGTATGGCGTGTCAGGAAAAAGAAATGTGGTATAATTCTCTGCTAACAAAATTCAGAACTATGTGAGAACCGTCACATAGGGTTAAAACTGTATCATATTTGCTCAGTTCTAGAGCATTATCACCGGAGCACCATTTTGTATTTTAAAGATCTTGGATTAGACCAGCGCCTGCTTCAAAAATTGAATCACCTGGCGTTCAATAAACCAACTGAAATTCAACAAACTGCCATTCCTGTTGCCATCATGGGCAAGGATGTATTGGCATCGTCGAAAACGGGCTCTGGTAAAACTCTTGCATTCCTTCTACCTGCAATGCAGCGTATGTATCGAAGCAAACCGTTCACACGTCGTGATCCTCGTGTATTGATTCTGACACCGACCCGTGAACTGGCTAAACAAGTATTTGCCCATCTGCGTATGTTGAATGCGGGTACACCGTATGATGCGACATTGATTGTTGGCGGTGAAAACTTCAATGATCAGGTAAAAGCGCTGCGTAACGATCCTATGTTTGTGATTGCGACACCGGGACGTTTGGCCGATCACCTTGAGCACCGTAGTACGAGTCTTGATGGCTTGGAAATGCTGATTCTTGATGAAGCTGACCGTATGCTTGATCTTGGTTTTGAAGCGCAACTTCGTCGTATTCATGAAGCGGCTAATCATCGTCGTCGTCAGACATTGATGTTCTCTGCAACGTTGGATCATACCGATGTTGTTAGTATTGCGGCTGAGATGCTTGATGCGCCAAAGCGTATCTCAATTGGTCACTCAGCAGAGCAACATACTGATATTACACAGCGTTTTTACTTGTGTGATCACTTAGATCATAAACAAGCGCTGCTTGATAAGATTCTGGAAACCGAAGATTACGATCAATTGATCATCTTTACGGCAACGCGTGCAGATACCGATCGCCTGACGAAAGAGCTTAATGAACGTAAGTTGAAGGCTGTTGCGCTAAGTGGCGATCTAAGCCAGCCTCAGCGTAACAGTATCATGAGCCAGTTTGAGCGTGACTGTCACAAGATCCTGGTAACGACAGACGTTGCCTCTCGTGGTCTGGATATTGAGAAGGTTTCTCACGTTATCAACTTCGATATGCCAAAGCATGCTGAAGAGTACGTGCACCGTATTGGCCGTACAGGCCGTGCTGGTAACAAGGGTGATGCGATTTCACTGGTTGGTCCGAAAGACTGGAAGAGCTTTAAAAATGTAGAAGCATTCCTACAGCAGGAAATTAGCTTCACGACATTAGAAGGTCTGGAAGGTAAATTTAAAGGGTTGAAACCAGCGCCTAAGAAGAAATTTACCAAGAAAAAACCAACGTCTAAGAAACCTGAAGTGAAGAAACAAACAGCCGCTGAGCAGCCGAAGCGTAAACGTGATAAGCGTTTTTACGACAATCAGGCGGTGGGTGATAACGTCTTTATCCCTAAAAAGAAAAAGCCAGTTGATCCATCAGCAGAAGATTAATCATACGTGCGCGTATAGTCAGTTTTCTATTCTTGTAATAATTTAGTTTAAAAGGCCCGTCAGCGATGACGGGCCTTTTTTATGTGTGTGTTTGTTTGGTCGCGACAGCCAAATTGGCGTCGAGGTTAGGTCTGATTAGGTTGTTGCTTGTTGTAAATGCAGTACTAGAGCTTTCATAAATCGTGCTGCTTCTCCACCAGTGCAGGCTCGATGGTCAAAGGTCATGGAAAGAGGCATGATATTGATCTGTGTGGGCTGTTTATCGTGAAGGACCAGCTTACTGATAACCCGTCCGGCACCAATAATGGCAACTTGTGGTGGAGTTACAACAGGAGTGGCATAAATACCTGCGATGGCGCCGAAGTTAGAGAGGGTGATTGTGGCATGCTGAAGTTGCTCACGGCCTATTTTACGTTCTCTGATCCCTGATACGGTCTTATCTACCCATTGCCTGATCCCTTTGTTACTGTATTCATCGGCATGCCGAAGCACTGGCACGTAAAGTCCATGCTCGCTATCGACGGCGATACCGATGTTAACCGTTGTATGGACGCAGCGGGTCATGGTTTCGGCATCAAACCACGCATTGAGTGCGGGTTCCTGACGACAAGCCGTTACAATCGCTTTAACTAAACGGCAGGTAATGTCCTCATCAGCTTGCCATTGATCTAACCGAGCTTCTTCGGTGATGGTAACGGCGGCAACAGATTGATGCGATGCGGCCATGGTATTGGCCATGGTACGTCGTGCACCCTTTAGCACTTCGGTTCCAGGCAGTTGTTTATCACAGGCATGGTAGATATCACAATCAAGGATCACTCCATCAGGCCCTGTGCCTTGTATTGCAGAAAGATCAACCCCGAGCTTTTTTGCCAGTACTCGCGCTGAAGGTAACGCCGTCAATTGCGTTGTATGGGGTTGCGACTGTGGTTGTTCATGTTCACGTTCGACCCAAAATTCATCGGTATTTACGTTGTGATCTTGCTGGGAGACATTACCAACGACAGTGGCTGCATCCATTTTTGTTTCGGTTTTTATTTCAAGATTGTTTGTGCTGTTAGTTTTGTTTTCTGTTTTGGCCTCAGGCTTGGTCTCTTCAATCTCTAACAAGAGGCTACCAATACCGATAATATCGCCTTCATTGCCGTAGCGGCTGACAATAGTGCCACTGTAGGGGGCTGGTACCTCGACCGTTGCTTTGGCAGTTTCCAGCGTCACGACAGGTTGATCAAGTTCGATATGATCACCGACATTGACATGCCATTGGATAATTTCTGATTCGGCAAGGCCTTCGCCTAAATCGGGCAATAAAAAGGTTTTCATTTCCAGCCCTCCACTAACTCTTCTGCTGCGCAGATAATGTCTTCTTCCTGAATCATGAAATACGCCTCATTACGATAATACGGCATAATGGTATCTGCTCCTGTTACTCGTTTCGGCGGGGCTTTTAATAAACACATTGCCTGCTCCGACACTCGGGCCAGAATTTCGGCTCCGACGCCGCAGGTTTTACTCGCCTCATGGACAACCAGTAGACGTCCCGTCTTCTCAAGTGAGGCAATAATGGTTGTCATGTCTAGTGGTTTGATGGTCGCCAGATCGATCACTTCTGCTTCTACGCCTTGTTTTGATAATGTCGCCGCTGCTTGTAATGATTCGACGACGCAGGCTCCCCAAGTCACTAAGGTGAGATCACGTCCTTTCCGTAGGGTAAAGCATGTATTGAGAGGAAGGGCTGTACCATCGTCAATGACATCAGACTTGACTGTGCGGTAAATGCGTTTTGGTTCAAAAAACATGACAGGATCATTACTGCGTATTGATGCTAGTAGTAAGCCGTAAGCCCGTTGTGGTGAAGAAGGTATGACGACACGGAGCCCGGGGATATGGGCAAACAGTGCTTCGATACTCTCAGAGTGATGTTCTGGGGCGTGGATGCCACCACCGAATGGCGCGCGAAACACCGCAGGGCAGGTGAGTCTGCCACGTGTACGGTTACGTATTCTGGCGGCATGGCAAATTAAGTGTTCCATGGCGGGGAAAACAAACCCCTGAAATTGAAATTCAGCAACAGGGCGCAAACCTTGGCTTGCCATACCGACGGCGACGCCACCAATCAATGCCTCTGCTAGTGGTGAATCAATTACGCGTTTACAACCGTATTTCTCTTTTAGTCCCACTGTAGCTCGAAAGACGCCGCCATTATCGCCGACATCTTCCCCCATAACTATGACGTTTTGATCGTGAGCCATTTCATGATGAAGGGCGAGGTTAACTGCTTCCAGTAAGGTAATCTCAGCCATGTTTACCCCCCTGCATACGCATTGCTTTGTTAATGATACCGTCGCGCTGTTTATTTAAGTCTGTATCTAACGACTCATAGAGGTAATCGAAACTTGACTCAGGCGGTTGAGGGGTGACGGTTTGGTATTTTTCGACGGCGGCCTCAACAACTTGTTTGCAATGGTGCAGCCATTCTGTTTCCTCATGATCTGACCAGGCGGATTGTTCAATGAGAAATATTTTCAAGCGCGACAGTGGTTCGTATTGCCAAGCTGTAGACAGTTCTTCATCACTGCGGTAACGGGAGGCATCATCAGCGGTTGTGTGATCACTAAGGCGATAGCTGATTGCTTCTATCAGTGTTGCTCCTTTACCTTTGCGGGCTTTGTTCATACAGTTGAGCACGATGTCATACATGGCAACAACATCGTTGCCATCGACGGTGATCCCCTCGATACCTGCACCCTTGGCTTTGTCTGAAAGAAATTCAGCGCCGCATTGTATTGCGCGGGGAACGGAGATCGCCCATTGATTGTTATTGATGACGAACACTAAGGGAATATTCCATGCGCCAGCACAATTAAGGGATTCCAAAAAATCGCCTTTTGACGTGGCACCGTCACCACAAGTGACAAGTGCAGCCTGATGCTGTCCTTGAATTTTAAGTGCGGCGGCGACCCCAACAGCGTGGGTACATTGCGTTGCAATAGGGACACAAAAAGGTAAGTCACGACAGTGGTGGTTATCTGATGAAAAGTCACTGCCGCGTTCATCGCCCCCCCAATATTGCAGGTTTTTTTCTAGGCCGATTCCACGGGCCCAGAGTGCCGGCAGATCGCGATAGTAGGGTATGAAAACATCGCTGGGCTTGAGTGCTTGGCCAATGGCAATGCCAATGGCTTCAGATCCTAAGTGGGATGGGTAAGTACCGAGTTTGCCCGTTCGTTGTAGGGCAACGGCTTTATTGTCATAGGTGCGGGTAAGTACCATGTCACAGTAAAACTTTTTCAGTGTAGTGAGATCAGCCCACTCTGGTAGGGGTTTTACCAAGGTACCGTGATGATCGATAAAGCGATGCATCTGCATAGCCTGTACATTCATCTGTAGCTCCTTATGTGCTGCCTCAAATGAGGCGGACAGCAAATTGAAGAGCTTGCCATTGGTAGCATATTTATTAAGCGATAACAGCAACAGCACAGCTCAATAGTACTAAGTGTAATCAAAATGTTAACCTTCGCTGAGGGTTACTGATTCAGTGGTAGTAAACAAATCGGTACACTTTGATTGCAGCGGCTTAAGTAAGACAATGAAGGCTGACTGAGAAGGCTGTCTCACTGTTGAGATTGATTGTGGATAGACAGATTATCCATATAGATTCAGACATACTTAATATCAGGCTGAATATTATTCAGCATCTACGTTCAAAATCTAATATCCCTCGTATCAAAGCCGACGGGTAACTTTGGAACCGTAAGTGTACTCGGAATAGTGGGCGGATACGGTCTACAGCGTGTGGGGGTGCAATGAAATGGTATAGTTGGTTAACCTTAATGGTTTTTGTTTCAGCTTGTACGTCACAGGCAAATGTAGATGATATTGCAAGCCAGCAGAGCCAGTTTGTAAAAGGTGAGTGCGGAACGAATAGTGTGCATTCATTGACAGATACATTTAATCAATTTATGGCCGATCGGCAGGAAGAGCTCAACATTTTACGGACTGAATTGAGTGCTGAAAATTATAAACAACTGGAATACGCACTTGAGCATTTTGTTAGTTACTGGGATCAGTTACAAGTCGAACGAAACGTCGCCTGTAAGCAGAATGCAACATGCCAGTTCTTTTCACTCAAAAATCCAGAACGTTATGCGAATAATGATTTTTGTGATGGTGTAGATTTTGAATATAGTGTTAGCCGAGCGAAGATCATAAATTTCTTTAATGATATTGAACGACTGCAATTACAAAAATCCTCACAATGAGAGGTGAGATATAGAGCTAAATATTAACTATAACTCAATGATATATCACTATTTTAGTGAGTTTGTATTATTATCAGCTCTTGATATGTTGATGTCAGCCATGCTGACAGTTGAAGTAAATAGATGCCTTGTTTGTATTTCTTTGTTATTATGACAAAAGTTAATCGTAGTGAGTGTATTTTATCTTTTTTCCAGCCAATAGCCTATATTTTGGCCTTCCTCTTTCGGTGACATTCCTGTCACTGTCTAACTGTTTTTGTCAGAAAAATGTTCAAAATAATCCTCTTAGCTACGTAAGTATAAGAAGAAAACCGCTTCTATGCGGTGTTCCGTGTGGAATACCTGCTTTGCTTTTAGCGTGTCTGATAAAGAAAAAACAGGGTGAAATGGACAGTTGGATTTGATGTCTAAATGATACTATAGCGATTAGCATGGTTGTTAACGGCTTGATTGTTAAATGTTGGCCGTGTTACAACTATAGTCTCTCAACCGATTTTAAGGGGGGAGAGGCGGAAGGGTAAATATAGGGTTGTTTCTAGCCTATTTACTTGATATTTCATTTAATTTTAGGAGGTATTTATGGCTATTAGCCGTAAAATTAGTAAAGAGCGTTTAGCGCTTAAAATGTCCCTGGCTGGTACAGTATTGCTGGCAAGCTTGGGGGTTGGCTATGGGTTGTATGTCGGATCCAATGCTATTCTGCTAGACGGCATGTTCTCATTACTTAGTATGGGTATGACAGGATTAAGCTTGTATACCGCCTACCTAGTATCAAAACCTGACGACAAATACTTCCAGTTTGGATACGCACACATTGAACCGTTAATTAACGTGGTCAATGGCTTGCTCATTTTAATAACGTGTATTTTTGCTTTTATTAATGGTGTGCAAACCATTGTCAGCGGTGGCCATGAAATTGTACTTGAGCATGCGATGGTGTATGCGGTGCTTTCGACCTTCTGTTGTTTTGCTATTTATTTTGCTGAAACCCATATTGCCAAAAGCGAACAATCAGAATTGGTTAGAGTAGATTCGCAGGAGTGGTTAATTGACGGCATTCTAAGCGCGGCTATCTTAGTCGGTTTTGTTGTAGTTATGATCATGGATCACTTAGGTTATTCACAATGGAACCGATATGTCGATCCTATTCTTGTATCAGCACTATCGTTAGCTGCGCTTGTTCTGCCAATTACAGTATTACGTCGTAACCTAAAAGAAGTGTTGTTGGTTGCACCTCAGGATGATGTTCAGCAAAATGTTGATCGTGTTATCGCGAAATTATCAAAACAGTACCATTTTGATGATTATTCACACCATTTTGCAAAAACAGGCCGTCAGTATGATCTTGAGGTGAACATCCTTGTTAAGGATGACAGTTTTTGGACGACAAAACGTCAGGATCATATTAGGCAATTGTTGTGGGAATCTTTATCTGATGAGCTTGGCGATACTTGGTTATCAGTGAGCTTTACGGGTCAGGCTCGTTGGCTGTAAAAGTGTAATAAAGATCACAAAGGGCGTTGAACGCCCTTTGTTTTATCTGATTTGTGACAATCATACTGAAATTAGATTATTGAATATGAGATAAAGCTAATGACGGATGAGCTTTATCAGCAAGATAACTGGTTATTTATTAATAATAACGGGTTATATGTTTATTTAGCATCCATCGTATCGTTGAGTTAGTCAGTATGATGATTTGCGACAAAAGTTATTAATTTTTACATTTGTGTAACTTAATGTGTGCAATTATCGCTTGTTTAGGGTATCTTTCATTGGTCTAAAAATTGCGTCTATTTTACCGACAGTGGCATTTTTTAGACCCTTAGATGAAAGGGATATGATTTTTAACAAAGATCATAGGAAATTATTGGTTTAAAGGTAGTTTATGGAAACGTTACTTGTGATTGGCTTTATCGTTGGTGCCATTTATGTCATCTGTAAAGAGAAAAAATGCACTAAAGATATCGACTACTCACGAAACTCGCTGTAACAAAAGCGCCCTATGGCGCTTTTGTTGTTTTAAGTTATTGAGTTCTATAAGCGTGAAGAATGAAGCGAGATCGGTTGTTATTTTGTGTCGTGATCGTCATCTCCTGCTCTCAGAGTCTATAGCTTGTTAATGAATATTGATCCTATCATTACGTAGTGATGGAAAACGTTATGGATGTTGAGTGATTTATCATCTGCGTATAAATAGGGAGAATAGAACGTGAGTTCTATAGGTAGTAATGGCTGATAGGCAAAACTGATAGCTATGCAATTGAAAAAACGAAGTTTTTTTAGTGAACAACAAGCATTTTCCCACAAGTGTTTTACGAATTTCTATCTTTCATCATTACTTTTTGTTCTCTGCTTTTCATTTATTACTGCCTTCTTTAGTGATTATTTTTCTAAGCAGTATTTAGCTCACCGTATTAAAACTGATTCCCAGCAGTTATTAAGCAATTACTCAATACAATTACGTGACTATTCTGATTTATTTGACACACTCAACGCTCAATTCTTATATGATTGCGGTGCTTATGATAAGCAACAGTTAAAGTCTATTGCCTACAATGATTATCTTATCCGGCGAATCACACTGGAATTACCAAATGGTAAAACGTGCACAAGCTTTGATAGCGCAGACATCGATACAGATATGATACCACTGATGGGTAACTTGACTGATGATATATCTCTTTGGGTCGTAAGAGAATCTCGAACGGACCAGCAGATTATGGTTGCAGAGAAAGAGTCAGAGCATGGTTCTATTCTGCTATATATGGAGCCACTTATTTCTGATGCGCTCAGGCATAAATATTGTGAGAATTGCGTACTGACATCGTTGTCTCCAGAAAATGATGTTACCGTATCATTTTGGCGTGGTGACGCTGCGTTGTTATCAGAATCTCCGATATTGAGTACGGTATTTGCCGATGGTCTTAGGTTGAATGCTTTTGTTAATAACCGGCTAATTGAAAAATATCGTAATGAGTTTTGGTTACCCTTGTTTTTAATTGGGGGATTGATAGGTGTTGTGTGTCTGATTATTCACCGATTGGTTGTTCATCACAGAATGTCGTTGCATTCTTTAGTTGAGCGAGGATTAGCAAAGCAAGAATTTATTCCTTATTATCAACCTATTGTTGATGTCTCAACTAATTCATTATACGGCTGTGAAATGCTGGCTCGATGGAAACGGGCCGGTCACGATTTGATTGCTCCGATGGAATTTATTCCTTATGTTGAGAAAAGCGGCCAAATCTATCCAATAACTGATCAACTAATCACTAAAACAGTGAGAGAAATTAGTAAGTTGAACTGGCACTTAACGCAGCAGGTTATCAGTATTAATGTCGTTCCTGGCCAGCTTGAGAGCCCAGATATAATGCAGAAGTCTTTAGCGTTGTTGCATAATTCAGAAATAGCACCAAGTCAGATTGCCTTTGAAGTGACAGAACGTAAGCAATTTACCAACCTGACTATGGCCTCAAGCATTATTGAAGAGCTTCGCCGCTGTGGTATTGGCGTAAAGCTCGATGATGCAGGAACGGGGTATGGTGGTTTTCGTTATATCCAGCAGCTCAATATCCGTAGTCTTAAGATTGATAAGATGTTTGTTGAAACCATTGGGACATCAGATATTAAATTGTCGTTGCTTGATTCTATCATTGCCTTTGGCAAAGAAGCAGAGATGGAAATGATTGCAGAAGGTGTCGAAACTTATGAGCAGTCAGTCTATTTAGCACAACGTGGTGTGATTTTGCAGCAGGGGTATTATTTTGGCAAACCTATGAACTTCCGTGATTTTGCTTATTACTGTAAGTCAATGATTTCAAGAGATAATAGCGAAAAAGAACAACCTAAAATAGTTGCCTAGAGTGGGTAGGGCAAGCGACCTCATAATGCGTCGTATTCTGTATTATGAGGTTGCTAGGATAGAAGTAAGTGCCTATGCTTGTTTTTCTCGCCACTGATTCAGTAGGCGGGTGATTCGTATTTCTGTTTCCTGCCATTGGCGGGAATTCATTAACGCTTGATATTCGTGACTCGGTTTTTTACATAACGACTCAAGTAGTGGAACTTGATGTTGTGGTAAACCATCGAGTGCTTGAACAGCTCCTTCACGATTATTACAAAGCATGACCATATCACAGCCCGCTTGCTGAGCGGCGATTGCTCGTTCGCTGTAACTTCCCAGTACATCGGCACCTTTCATATTCAGATCATCAGAGAATATAACACCATTAAAATGCATGTCCTGTCGAAGTACTGTTTTGAGCCAGTAATCTGAACCGCTTGCTGGCGACGCATCATAATGATCGAATATCACGTGAGCGGGCATCATTGCATCGAGTAAGCCTTGATCAATGAGGGCTTGGAAGACCTTCATATCGTGCTGTTTGATATTATCTCTCGGGTCAGTTGGTGTTTCGAGATGTGAATCCGCAATAACACCACCATGCCCAGGAAAGTGCTTTCCTGTTGCAGCCATACCGGCCTGCTTCATGCCTTTAATAAATTGGCTGGCGTACTGAATAACCTGTTCTGGCTGATCAGAAAAAGCTCTATCACCAATGGCTTTACAGTCAAACCCAAGATCAAGCACAGGTGCGAGGCTTAAGTCGATATCCATCGCCAGAAGTTCTGCAGCCATCAGCCAGCCACCATCATGTGCCAGCTCCAATCCGTTATCACTTTCAGCAAAGGCTCTGGCTGGTGGGAGCAATGTAAATTCCTCACGAAAGCGCTGTACTCGTCCACCTTCTTGATCGACGGCAATGAGAATAGGACGCTTGGCCGTTTGGCGAATATCTTTTGTTAATGCGCGAAGTTGTTTGCGATCATGGTAATTACGCGCAAAGAAGATGATCCCTCCCACCGTCGGGTGTTGGATAATTTCGCGATCTTCAGCATCCAGTTCATAACCAGATACATCAAGCATCAAAGGCCCCATGAGTTCTCCTTGGGTTTAAGCATTAGTTGTTGGCTATTATACCCAAGCTGTTTCAAGATGCTCGTTTCAGTGGGTATATTATCAGGTTCTCAGCTGATTATTGTTTACATTAGGAAACGTAATGTTGATAGTTATTTGACGATAACACTGCTTTTATTTGTTGTTGTGACTTCAAAATGGTTTCACACCCTTAATATTGGTGATCTACGTCACTTTGTGGTGAAATAGCTCGGCGCTATATTTTACCTCTTGTGATCACGATCGACTACGAGATGTGAGATATTGCTTAGACTGTTTCCAAAATACATCAACATTGAGAGCCTATTATGTCAGCATTGCTTGCTATCGCTATTACGACCGGAATTTTGTCAGGGGTCTGGGGCTGGGTCGCAGTATCTTTAGGGTTGCTTAGCTGGGCTGGGTTTCTAGGCTGTACTGCGTTTTTTGCTTCCCCAAAAGATGGTTTGAGAGGGTTAGCGCTGAGCATTATGACAAATTTGAGTGGCGTGTTCTGGGCGTTGGTGATCATTCACCTGTCGAGCATGGCACATTTAGAAATCATTGGTTACGTTGTCACGGCCATTGTGGCATTTATGATGTGTATTCAAGCGAAGCAGACTTGGTTGAATTATATTCCCGGTACGTTTATCGGTTCTTGCGCAACATTTGCTGCTGACGGGAATTGGCAACTGGTGGTCCCGTCACTGATACTTGGGGTAGTGTTTGGCTATACCATGAAAACATCAGGGCTTTGGCTTCAACAGAAGCTCACCAAATCCCCAACGGTTTTGGTTGCGACTGAGCAGGAATAAATATAGTCAGAATAACGGTACCGAAGCACCGTTAGACACACTCCATATATTCAGCATATTCCACTTTGCTCAGAGGCCTCAGACTACTTGAGGCCTTTTGCTTATTGGCCAGTATGCAAACTCTTATGCCTTGTGAAAGCAAACTTTCCACTTGTTGTTCTAGTGTATCTATTGCGTAATGTGCGCGATCTGCATCCCTGCGGCATAGCTCTACAAAAATCGAATCAGGGTCATCTGGGTATAGAATACATTCAGCCTGCTGCATCAGTCTTAACGCTTTTATACTCAGCAATTCAGGGTCAGTATTTGTTTCAATCAGGTAAAGGCCACCGTCGGGTACATGATCATCGGTGTTTAATAGCTGCTGAAAAATGTGCTCTAAAGTACTCTCTGATTGAGCTTGCAGAGTGAGCGGGTGGCGAAAAAAGCCTTCCCAAAACTTTCGTCGTTCACCAACGCTATCGAAGTGTTGTTTAATGCGATTACGTTGTTTTCCCGCATAGCTCGCTAATAGCCCAAGATTTTGGGGCAACTGTGTCTCGAGTTTTTCTCTGAGGTAGCGCACCAGTACGGGTGATGCACCACCACTGGATACTGCGATTTGTATAGGGCTTCGGTCAATAATAGAAGGTGTTATAAAGTGGCAGTAGTCGCGATCATCCACCACATTAGTCCAAATCCCTTTCGTTTCGGCATCGATAAAAACCTGATGATTAAGATTTTGATCATTGGTTGTCGCCCAGACTTGAAAAGCGCCATCAAGATCACTGGAAGCATACTGCTTATTAACCCAAAGGATCTGCTTATGTTTGCTCAGTTCTTTAAGATAGGGATGCAGGGCAGGGGATACAACGGTGATTGCTGCGCCTGCTTTTCGTAATAAGTCTATTTTTCTACAAGCTACATCGCCACCGCCAATAACGACGACCTTTCGATTGGATAATGATAAGAAAATGGGTAAATATTCCAACTGTTTTATTCCTTATTGGTATTTTTATTCTTTGGCAAACTATTCATAATTAATAGTAACCATTCTATCAATAAATAAAAGTCATGATAATGGCTATTTCGTTACATTTCGAAACAAATGACAAGTAAATCAACGTCGTAAAACGTGACCATTCAGCTTGGATTAAAGTGTTAATGCTAATTTCAACCAAAAGCTACTGTTTTTATCTATTTCTTTGAAGTGACAGTGCGTTTGGGAATTAATAATTTCCACCCACTAAGAACTGACAATAAAACCACCTTTATATTATAAAATTTCATGGTCAAATAAATGAATAAAAAACTTACGATAGCGACACTGATAAGTGCAAGTTTGCTCGTTGGATGTGGAGATAAAGTGTCGGGACAGCCAGGCGCAATGAATCCTCTTGTCGCGGTTCAGCCTGTTACTGTGATTGATTATCAACAAGGAAAGCAGTTTGTTGGTCGTACTGAAGCCACTGAAGATGTTGCAATAACGGCTCAGGTTTCAGGGTATTTAAAATCTCGGCTTTTCCGTGAAGGTGAGCTTGTTGAGAAAGGTCAGTTGTTGTTTGAAATTGAGCCTGCGGCGTATCAGGCAAGAGTTGCCAGTGCTCAAGCGGCAATATCGCAAGCCGAAGCGACATTAAAGCGTGCGAATCTTGATTGGCAACGAGGTGAAAACTTACTCCCTAAAGGGAGTATCAGCCAGTCTGAATATGATCGTTTAACCGCTGAAAAAATGAATGCAGAAGCACAATTGAAAGCGGCGAAAGCACAACGTAATGCCGCTGAGGTAGACCTTTCGCATACCACTATTGTGGCACCTTTTTCAGGACGAATTAGCGATAGTAATGTGAGTATTGGTGATCTTGTATCACCGAATTCAGGCGTGTTGACAACCTTGGTAAGCTTAGACCCGATGCAGGCATCCTTTAAAGTCAGTGAGCGTCAGCGCCTTGAGCTGGGTATCGACTCTCTTGATGGTGCAGGTAATGGTCAAAACGATGTTGACGTGGTACTCACGTTAACCAATGGCGAAGAATATGGTTCAGTGGGCCATGTTGATTTTATTGGTAATCGGATTGATTTGAAAACGGGGACGATTGCGATGCGTGCAAGTTTTGCAAACTCTGATCACGCGTTATTACCTGGTCAGCATGTTCAAGTATTCTTGCGTGAGAAAACCCCTGTTCAGCGTCTTGTTATTCCTCGCCGCGCAGTGCAAGGCGACCTAGAAGGCGATTTTGTTATGGTGCTGACAGATGGCAATATTGCTGAACGTCGCAATGTTGAACTTGGCCCGCAAACTGAATTCGGCGTTATTCTTGCCGCTGGTGTGAATAAAGATGACTTGGTGTTAACCAAAGGCTTACAGCGTGTGCGTAATGGTATCACCGTAAGACTTGATGATGCAGAGGCGAAAGGTTAATCATGCTAAGTCGTTTTTTCATTCAACGCCCAAAGTTTGCGCTGGTTATCTCTATTATTCTGACATTGGCGGGGGCGATTGCTGCCATTAATCTACCCATTGCGGAATACCCGAAAATTAGTCCGCCATCGGTAGCAGTCAAGGCATTCTATTCCGGTGCGAGTGCTGAAGTGGTTGAAGCTGCGATTGCTGACCCCATAGAAGCATCCGTCAATGGCGTTGAAAACATGATTTACATGTCTTCAAAAAGTGCCAATGATGGCTCGTACAGTTTGAATGTCACGTTTGATATTGGTACTGATCCGGATATGGCTCAGGTCAACGTACAAAACCGTATTGCTCAGATTGAATCGAAACTGCCTGCTGAAGTTCGTATGGTCGGTGTGACGGTGAAGAAGCGTTCGCCGGATCTTTTGATGGTGTTGAACTTTTATGCGCCAGACGGCCGATATGACGATAAATTTCTGGTTAATTACATCAACCTTAACGTAAAAGATCAGTTAGCTCGTGTGACCGGGATCAGTGAGGTCAATGTGATCGGGGGCGGTGAATACTCAATGCGAGTATGGTTAGACCCGGAGAAAATGGCCAACCTTGGTTTAACAACATCTGATATTAATGCCGCCCTGTCGGAGCAGAATGTTCAGGTTGCAGCCGGAAGAATTGGTGGAGCCCCATATAATAATGCACAAGAAGTACAGTTTAACCTTGTGACAAAGGGCCGTTTAGAAACGGTTGAAGAGTTCGAAAATGTAGTGCTGCGCGCTAACCATGACGGCTCTATGGTGTACTTGAAAGATGTCGCCCGTATTGAGCTGGGTAAGAAGTTCTATGACGGTAACGGCATGTTCCGCAATCAGCCTGCTTCAATTGTTACGTTGAACCTGCAATCTGATGCGAATGCGTTGGAAAGCGGTGAAGCGGTCATGGCTATGCTGGAACGTATGAGCAAAGACTTCCCCGATGGCATGTCTTATGAAACCAGTTACGATACCACCTTGTTTGTGTCGGAGTCGATTCAGGGTGTGGTAAAAACATTGATTGAGGCGATCATACTGGTTATTGCTGTTACCTACTTGTTTTTGGGGAGTATGCGTTCAACGTTGATACCGATTGTTGCGATTCCGGTTTCATTGATCGGTACATTTGCCGTTATGCTGGTGGCAGGTTTCACGATTAATACCGTGACCTTGTTTGGTCTTATTCTTGCTATTGGTATCGTGGTCGATGACGCTATTTTGGTGATCGAAAACGTCGATACCAACATGCATCGAGACCCAAGTTTAACGCCTCGCAAGGCCACCCTGATTGCAATGAAAGAAGTGACAGGGCCGATCATTACCTCTACGTTGGTGCTGCTTGCGGTATTCCTTCCGGTTGCGATGTTGCCGGGTATTACCGGGATTATGTATCGCCAGTTTGCTTTAACTATCTGTATTTCTGTACTTATTTCTGCTGTTAATGCATTAACGTTGTCTCCTGCTTTATGTTCCCTGGTACTGAAGCAAGGCGGTGGCAATACATCCCGTTGGTTTGAAGTCTTTAACCGCAGTTTAGATAAGATCACGTTGAAATATGGTTTAGTTGCCGGTTTTCTTATGCGTAAAACTGCGATATTAACCACCTTATTTATTCTTGCTGTTGTTGCCGTGACGTATTTGTCGAAAACCACATCAACGGCATTTGTTCCGACAGAAGATAAGGGTATTTTGCTGGTTAACGTTCAGTTACCTGATTCCGCATCACTTTCACGTACCGAAGCGACAACACTTAAGTTGCAAGAAATGCTGGGTCATGAACCGGGTATTGATGGTGTAACGGTGGCGAATGGCTTTGCTTTTTTGACGGGTGCTGCAGCGTCAAACGGTGCCTCGATGTTCATCAAACTGAAAACGTGGGATGAGCGTAATGAGATGGCGGGTGATCATTCATCGTTTGCTATTTCAAACCGAATTAACGCCCGTGCGGCAATGGAAGTGCCTGAAGCCGTTGTTTTTGCCATGGGGGCACCTGCCGTACCTGGAATGGGACCGGCATCAGGCTTTGAGTTTGTATTAGAAGATACTCTTGGGCGTAGCCGTACTGATCTTGCGAATGTGATGGGTGAAATTATCCAAAAAGCGAATCAACAGCCAGAGATCCAGTATACCTTCAGCACTTTCCGAGCCAATGTACCGCACTTTTATGTCGATATTGATCGCGTGAAGGCGAAGCAGCTAGGTATCCCACTCACAGAGATTTTCCAGACACTAAAAAGTAATTTAGGGTCGATGTATGTGAATGATTTTTCACTATACGGTAAGAACTTTCGAGTGACGGTGCAGGCTGATAGTGATTATCGCGACAGCTTAGATACACTAGAGCGTTTCCATGTTCGTTCGGCATCGGGAGAAATGATCCCATTGAGTACGCTAACAAGCATTGAGCAGGTTTTCGAGCCGGATGTGGCGTGGCGCTATAACATGTACCGTTCGGCGGTTATTCAGGGGGGGCCGGCTCCAGGATATTCAAGTGGTGATGCCATTGCTGCGATGGAGCGTGTTGCGGCAGAAGTACTGCCTCAGGGTTATCAGTATGAATGGACAGGGATGGCGTATCAGGAAGTCAAAGCCGGCAATCAGGCAATGTATGCTTTTGCATTGGCGTTGATCTTCATCTACTTATTCATGGTGGCACAGTACGAAAGCTGGAGTATTCCACTGGCGATCATATTGGTTGTACCTGTTGCAACGCTTGGATCCTTTCTTGCGTTAACCATAACGGGCACGGCATTGAACTTGTACGCTCAAATCGGCTTGGTCTTGTTGATTGCGCTGGCAGCGAAGAACGCTATCTTGATTGTTGAATTTGCTAAAATTGAACGTGAAGAGAAAGAGTTGGATATTGAGCAGGCTGCGGTACGAGGCGGTAAGTTGCGTTTCCGTGCGGTGAATATGACCTCATGGTCATTTATTCTGGGTATTTTACCCTTGGTTTTCGCCTCTGGTGCAGGCCATATTAGTCAAAACTCTCTGGGTGTTTCACTCGTCGGTGGACTGCTATGTGTATTGCTCGCTGGGACATTTATGATCCCTGGTTTCTTTGCTCTGGTTCAGCGTCAGCGTGAAAAATTCCACGGTGGCTCAACTAAGCTTGTTGAGTTAGATGACTAGAACACGAATGTGTTGATATAAAAAGAAAGCCTCCTTGCGGGGGCTTTTTTTATGACGCTCATTCATATTACTTATTCCGACGAAGCAGACCAAACAGGGTAAGGCCCGCGAGCGCAGAAAGCGGTAGGCTACCGCCGCCTGAGCTTGGAATGTTCACCTTGTCTGACGGGTTATCTTCACGGACTTTCTCGAAAGGGTCGACCGAGTAGTCTGCTGGTGCCGCTGAGTCAAAATCAATCCCTGTTACCTGCTCAACCCATGAATAGTATGTAGCAAGTTCTGTGTATAGGCCGTTGAATTGCGCATTGCTGTCACCATTTTCTTTATTTTCACAATATGGTCCACTACTTGTGACGCCGACGACGCGTAGGCCATAGTCACGGTCACTCGCGCGTTCTGGATTTTGCCAGATAAGAGGCCCACCAGAATCACCACGGCATGCATCTTTCTTAATGTCTGGATTATTGCTGTCAGCACAAACAAAATGCGAGTTAGATGTCAGCGGGTACCCGCCCGTGTCACAACTTTTATCTGGGATACCTGCCAGTTTAACGACCATAAGCTCGTTGGCTTGTGTCGTCGATTCCGTTAATCCCCAACCTGAAGTGATCAGATTCGCTTTAGAGTAAGCACTCTCATTCCACGTGTTGGCGAATGCATTGTCAGCGGTTGCTTGCTCCTTAACGGTGGCTATTTTTATCGGCTTGGCGACACTGGTTAGTTTACGATCTACTTTGAGAAGAGCTATGTCGTGGTCGAGATCCTTTGTACCGTTGTAATGCGGATGGATGATTTTTCTAACCACATTGAACTTATAGCGACTATCGACAGAGTGCGCATCACCTGTTGTATTTGGAATGAGGGTTGTGCCAGCAACTACAGTTGTGCTCATACCAATCCCTGTTTGAGCACAATGCGCCGCTGTAACTAGCCAAAAATCACTGATCACAACCGCACCACAACCCGCAGAAGCCTGCTCATTCGCATCAGGCATCATCAGCATCGCCGCTTGCCAAGGAAGTAGATCATTGGCGACTTTGTTGGCTTGTTCGCCATTGAGAATACGAGATTGGACAGATTCGTTATCAGCAAAAGCGATCGTTGGTGTGCTTAGTGAGAGAGCAATAAGTAACGAGCAGATATTGATTTTTTTGTTGCGCATAATACATCCCTGTTGTTGCATTTGGCTTGAATTGAACACATATCGGCTAAAAAAGATAAACATAATATACCCAAGCAGAAGAAATAATTGACCTATAGCAAGGAGTTGCGACCTATTTCTCGAATAGATGCATTTGACGTGTTATACACAAAATCGAAAGCATCGATATCGCTTGGGTTATGGGATGCTATTACGTTGATTTTTGCAGTACAGCGAGTATTTATAATGTCTTATAAGAATATGATAGGGTTAGGCGTGGCAGGTAATTTTGCCGGGCATTTAGAGCAAGCCGGGGAAGATAAAGATTTTCTTGCTGTTGAAGTGAAAGATGCCGTTCAGCCAAAAGGTATCTTTCCATTTTATGTACCGTCAGCGGCAGCGGGTTTCTTATCGACTTATCCCTTATCTGATGACTTGATAGTGTCTCCTAATGACGCAGATAATTTACAGATAGAACCAGAAGTTGCACTGATCTGCGATATTCAGTATGACGGTCATGTTGTTACTGCAATTACCCCTAGATTTTTTGCCGCTTACAACGATTGTTCAATCCGAAAGCCGAATGCAAAGAAGATCAGTGAGAAGAAAAACTGGGGGGAAAAAACAAAAGGTATTTCCAGTCAGCTAATTGCTGTCGACTCACTCTCTGAGGGGGGAGTGCTGGATACTTACCGCATTGCAAGTTTTCATCAACGGGATGGCGAAATAGCACGTTATGGTGAAGACAGCCCGGTTATTGGCTACAGCTATTTCCATCAAACATTACTGAATTGGATTGTTGAGCGAATGAATAACCAGCAGGATGTGGGGCCGACGGAAAACATTGCACAGCACTTAGCGAATGCCAATTACCCGACACAAGCGGTGATCAGTATTGGTGCGACGCGTTATACCGAATACGGAGAAACGACATTTTTGAAGTCTGGCGATACGAGTATTGTGGTTGTCTATGACGGTAACTTGTATTCATCAGAACAAATCATGGCAATGGCTGATTCAAAGGTATTCGGTACTACGGGGTTATCTGCCCTGATTCAGACGGTTGCTTAGCCACTGTTTGTGGTATAGAGCGTTTGGACTGCGGATAGTTAGTCTTTATTCTCGGTGCTAGATGTAAGAAAAATCCCCGTAAATTGAGTGTTTACGGGGATGTTAGCAACCCAAGAATCTTAGTTACGACTCATAATCGCCAGAATAGCTCTAGAGAACCGACTGAATTTGAACGGTGCTTATCTTCTTCATACTCTGGTGTTGTGATAGCAAAGCTGAGACTTGCTCCCCATTTGGGTTGGTAATAGACAGCACCAAGAACGGCGGTTGCTTGTAAGTGTTTTACATGTGTATCGGGTACGATGTCTGGGCGATCGCCATCAATGGTAATGTCATTGAAGCGATAACGGCTTTCAATACCGGTAAAGAGGAAATAGCCCGCTTTGCTCGATGAAAGTACACTTACATCAACAAATTTATTGGGTGAAAACCCGATTGAACCAAAATTATCGGCTAAGTTAGAGCCCCAGCGTGCAACACCACCAACGGCGACTTCACTCTGGTAGTTACCAACATTAATTCGTCCAACCCCGCTAATATCATAATCATTGATAAAAGAGGTTCGTTGGCGGGTGATTAATCGGTCTCCCTGATACCCCAGATTAAATACAGCCTGACTCTCAATTTGGTAGTCCCAACCCATTGGGTCTTCGGAACCAATAATGTCATGAATAAGCTTCTGGCTTTCTTCAGTTAACGCGTTAGGGCCTGTTATGCCTAGCATTGCGCTATATTTGTCAACAGCTGTTGCAGAATATTGGTAGAGACTTGTCTCGAGGAAAAGTAATCCGGCATAGGGGCGTTCATTGGTGACGGGTGTTGTTGCCTCGATATCTTCCGGCGTCCACATCTGCTGGCCGATGCGGAAACTCCAGCCTTTTTGTGTGTTATTTCTAAAAGGTAATAGTGAGGCAATATGATTAAGCGGCATGGGTGCCTGAGTGTCGAATTGTGTTATTGCGGCAGAGTTATATTCAAGAAATACACCATTAGTATAATTTTTATCGGTGCCGACAATCCCATCGTTATCCGTAGAAAAAGAGATACTGCCTGCATTATATGCCTGGGCGCTAGGTGCGATAAGCGTAAAGCAAACAAACAATGCGGATGAAAATTGTTTCATTGACAATCCTTTGATACAACATGAAGGATAATTTATTGGCGAGCTGTGCTTGTATAGTAACAACTATGTTTGAAAATCGTGTGTATTTATTTTCGAACAGTAAATATACTTACAGAGCGCGTCATAGTGTGGGTATCATATCGAATTGTACTGTTCTATCGCTAGTGATATTCCTCATTAAAACGGAAAAACTCTATAGTCAAAGGAAAACGGAATGTCTGCTCTGAATTTACCTTCATCTTTGGTCTCTGTTTCATGGTTAGCCGAGCATTTTGATGCCCCCCAGTTGATAGTGCTTGATGCCAGTTGGTTTATGCCTGGTACTGAGTGTAATGCGTTTACAGAATGGCAGCATAAGCGCATTCCCGGCGCCCGTTTTTTTGATTTTGACCAAAAAATTGCTGCACCGAATAGCCCTTTCCCGCATATGTTGCCATCGACTGCTTTATTTGAAATCGAAGTCGGTAAGTTAGGTATAAGCAATAATCATGTGATTGTGATTTATGATACTCAGGGGATCTTTTCTGCGCCGCGTGTGTGGTGGATGTTTCGGGCTATGGGACACAAAGCCGTTGCTGTTTTAGATGGTGGTTTGCCAGCCTGGGAAGCGGCTGCTTTTGAAGTTGTACAGGATGAGCCGGAGGATGTGGAACCAACGCCGTATGTTGCCCAGCTAGATGCTGGATGGGTTATCGATGCTGAAACATTACATCAACGCCTTAACGCAGAAGATGTGCAAGTATTTGATGCCAGACCAGCAGCTCGGTTTTATGGAACACAACCGGAGCCTCGTGATGGGATACGAAGTGGGCATATGCCTAACGCAAAAAGTTTGCCATTTAGTCAGCTACTAGATAATGGGCATTATTTACCTGTAAGCCAGCTACAGAAACGTTTTGATGCATTAAGCTATCCTGATCAGCAACACATTTTCAGTTGTGGTTCAGGGGTGACGGCATGCATATTGGCACTTGCAGCGGAGCTCGCTGGGCGACAGAAACTGACAGTATATGACGGGTCATGGACCGAATGGGGTAGCACGATTAAGTACCCAGTTGTTTGATGACTGTTGTTTCATGAGTCGAAAGGCCGATACGTTTATTCTGTGTGTGTCGGCCATTCCAGCTAGATATCAAACGATAGGCGCTTGCTGAGTTTTTTCTTGCGCATGGCTATATTGGCCTTGGCAAGAATGGTGTCGGGATCACTCAAGTTGCCTGGATAATAGGGAGAGAGGCCAATACTAATATCAATGTTGTAATGATGCATAGCCTCTTCAGTAGCATCATAGAGAGCCGTTATCCATGCTTGGCTGGATTCATTGTCTTCTGATGGTAACAATACGACAAATTCATCACCGCCAATACGGTAAATTTGACTTCCTATTGGCGCTGTTTCAACGAGTTTTTTTGCAACAGAGATAAGCAAGTCATCGCCACATTGATGACTAAAGTTATCATTAACGTGTTTGAAGTTATCGAGATTAATATACGCAAGAACGCCGCGTTTTAAATGAATAGCCATGCTATCAAACCGTTTGAACAGGGCTCGACGATTTTTTAGACCGGTGAGGTCATCTTTTAAGGCGAGTTGGGATAATTGAGCTTCAAGTTGATGTGTCAGCTTAATTTGATGCCGTAGTTTACTATTGGTTTCACGCTGTAGTCGTAACATTTTTATAATGCAAAAGCAGATCAAAAAAACACCAATATGAATAAAAATATCATCGATAGAATCAATTAACCAATGGCTATTAAGTTCAGGAATTTCATCCAGTAAGTCCGCCAGTATACCAATAGCGTAAGTACATAAAGCAAGTACCATCCAACTGCGAAGTTCTTTACTGAAATTCTCCCGCAGTAACATAAAAATAAGGGAAAGGGTTAGGATTGAGACCACAATCTCCAACTGGCCATTTGACGGCACAAGAGCTGAAAGTAAAATGCCAGCGCATATTACAAGCGTAAGGCGTGTAGGAAGTTGCGACAAAATGCTCATGAGGCGATGCTTTACTCTTATTTTCTTAGTTGCAGAGCTTGTATGGCTATACAACGTGTTTACAAAGTTAGATTGATAATTTTAATTTTTGTCAGCGCTATGGGAACATTTCCTATCTGGCTGAGTTGATTGTGACACTTTTATCAATTTGTATTATGTGTTTTGTCTATGGGCTAGCTTAAATCATGTCAGGTACCGTGATAATTATCACAAGATGGAATGGTGTACTGTAAGAGGATACTGCTAATAGGTTTCTTTGTAAATTTATGTAGTTAGTTATATCGGTGAGCGGCTATTTATATATCGTAATTTAGAACCAGTATAACGATCAAAAATGGGTAATTTAGTTTGCATAAATGAAATCATAGATTGTGCTCTAGAGGTATAACGATCTCTTTGATATATAAGGAGTGTAACAATTCATTTCAAGCAACAAGATTGTAACACTATGCGATTTGTGTCTATTCTAACTATAAATATGAGAGTAGAAGGATAGCGCAACGAGAGAGGTCGGAAACATATGCTGACAATGGCAAGAAGTGCTCAACCCAATAAAGCGTTGGTTTCTGAAAGGATACAGAAGCTCATTAAAGTACTTTCAAATGGCGTTTATGAACGAGAAGAAACAATAAAGCTATGCCTTCTTGCTGCCCTTGCTGGTGAGAGTGTTTTTTTACTCGGCCCACCGGGAATAGCGAAAAGTCTTATCGCCAAAAGGCTGATACTCGCCTTCGACAACAGTAATTTTTTTGATTATTTGATGACTCGCTTTTCGACACCTGAAGAAGTGTTCGGTCCACTGTCCATTCAAGAATTAAAAGATAATGGAAAATATGTTCGACTTGTTGATGGATACCTTCCAACGGCGCAAGTTGTCTTTTTAGATGAAATTTGGAAAGCTGGCCCTGCAATATTAAATACTTTGCTGACAGTTGTTAATGAACGTACGTTTAAAAATGGTCAAAATGTATTACCCATCCCTATGCGCCTATTGATTACGGCATCTAATGAATTGCCCGACGAAGATAGTGGCCTTGAAGCGCTGTATGATCGGATGCTGGTACGAGTATTTGTTAATCGAATTCAAGAGAAGCAAAACTTTAAGGCCATGCTCATGGGGGAAGCCCCATTAGTTGTGCAATTAGAGCCTGGTTTAGCCATCACTGATGAAGAGTATGATAATTGGCAGGTTCATATTGATGATGTAAAACTGTCGGAGTCTATCTTTGAGAAGATTTATCAGCTGAAAGTGATGATTGAGCGACGTTCAGAAGAAAGTCATTGTACAGATGCGCAAGATAGTGAACTGTATATCTCGGACCGACGGTGGAAAAAGTCGGTTCGCTTGCTTAAGGCGAGTGCTTTCTACAATGGTCGTGATGAGATTAACCCACTTGATATTTTACTATTGCAAGACTGCATGTGGAATAGCCCTGAATCACGACATGTGATCCGAACAGTGGTTAATGATTTCGCGACTCAAAAGGCATTTGATCAAGAGTCCGCGCAAGTTTCAGTGACAGACGCTAAGAAAATTCTTGATGAGGTACAGTCTGAAATAGCGAATGAACTGAGCATGACGTTTACTCGTGAGAGCATGATGCGAAAGGAGTGGTTTAAATATGACTTTAGTAATGGTCGCCGCTATACCGTCAATCATAATTCACGCATGATAAAACTGGTTATGTTGCAACAGAACCCTTCCGTTTCTGAACAGGAAAAAGGTGATAGTCGCTGGGTATATGTCGATGGTGACGATTTCGAAAAGAAAATTAAAACCGGTCAGTGTGATATATACGGCTTCGTGAATAAGAATACGCACCTATGTCGCCTACAATTTGAAATTGACGCTCAACAACGCCTTGTCATTAAAGACATTGCAAACCGGTCAGTTCTAGTCGGTATTGCGGGAGATAACGGCATAACGGTTGATCAGCAAAACCATTGGCTGAAGATGGCAGAGGATGCGTTAGCCAAGGCTGTTGATGCTGAACATCGTCTTAAAATATCTAGAAGCAGCTTTCATGGAGCCTTGCCTCATAATTTCATTGATCCACAATTACCCGAGCTGATTGAACTAAGCTTGTCACAGGCATGTGATTCAGTACATGAACTGAAATTGGTGATTGATAAGAGTGCTGTGCGCGTGACGCATCTTTCTGAATACTTTGCTTAGGAGAATCTTGCTTATGCCAGTATCTGAAGGTGTAAATTTGGCGATGATGTTGTCGGAGTCAGGCATTATTGATAATGCTATCCATGAGTTAATGATGCGTCCTCAGTTAATTATTGCGGCGGAGTCGAATCCCGGTATCAAAGCCGCGATGAAAAATCAGATAACGAAGTGGCGGGGACACGTACAGCAAAGGATATCAAAGTTAAGCGTTGAGGATCGTTTTCAACGTGAAATAGAATTGTACCAAGATGTGAGTCAGTGGGATCCCGCGTTTTTTTCTGAACATGTTCATGAAGTGGTTAAAAAACTCGAAGGTGACTCTACGTTTTATTTTAAGTCTAAATCTTTACTTGAAAAAGAGCATCAGACACATAATCCAATGTTTCAGAGTTTTTTTTGTAATCAGTGGTATCAATATTTGACTCAAGCATTGGCTGAGGCTCAATTTAATACCTTAGAGAAACATAAAGAAAAACTCTTGGCTGACTTGTATCAACGTATTGAAACAATGCAGAAAATGGAAGATGTCACTGAATCGGGTGATGAAGCCAAAGCGGGGCGATTATGGGATATGGCGCAGGCTAAGCTGACGAAGACTGATGTCAGTACGTTGAAGTCGATGGCAAATTTTCTCAAAAAGAACGAAGGGTTACAGGAGATTGCTGAGAAACTAGGCAGGATGGCGAATGAGATTGATGACCCGAACAAGGAGCGGGTTCGATCTGAAGACTTAAAAATGGTGGAAGAGCGTAGTGACAATGTCACTGATGACATTGTTGGCATTCATGAAAGTGATGATTTATCGAAACTACTGCCGAATGAGGCGATGTTCCTCGCTTATCCAGAATTAGAAGTGGTATTTTACAAACACCTTGTCGATAAGCGGTTGATGAACTATCGGGTTCAGGGTACTCAACGTAAGCTACGCAGAGTGAAAGCGTTTAAGCGACAGACGAAGCAAGTCGAGCAAGATAAAGGACCGTTTATTGTATGCATAGATGCATCCGGTTCAATGAATGGTTTTCCTGAGCAATGTGCGAAAGCGATTGCTTATGGGTTGATGCAAATTGCGCTGGCTGAAGATCGTGATTGCTATGTCATTATGTTTTCGACTCAACAAATTACTTATGAGCTCACTAAACAAGATGGTTTAAGTGAGGTGCTTAACTTTTTGTCTTACTCTTTTCATGGTGGAACGGATTTGGGGCCAGTTTTAGATCGGTCGATTGATTTGATGCTTGGTGAAACATACAAAAATGCAGATTTAGTGGTGCTGTCAGATTTTATCGCACCGGCACAGCCTGCCGAAATGCTCAAGAGGATCACTAAACTGAAAGAACATAAAAATCGGTTCCACGCCGTTAACCTGTCTAAATACGGAAACCCGGAACTGATGGCTATTTTTGACCACTGTTGGTCATATCACCCTTCTAAACTTGGACGCTTATTAAAGTGGCGATAGTGTTGGCAAGTTTTGCGTTGGTATCTTCTATTCTGCAAAATACTCATGCAAAGCTTGTCGCCATTCCGGGCTCTGGCGGATTTTCAGTAGGGCTCGGTTGAGTTTTTCTCGATGCGGGCTGTTGTTTTCAATAACCAAGCCGTAATTTTGTTTTTCGAACCGGTAAGGCAGAACCATTAAGTTTTCGTAATTACCCGCTTCTTTTGATTTTTTGATGAGATATTTCAAGATGGCATCATCAGCCACAACGGCATTTATCTCCTCGTTATTTAACGCGGTTAGTAGGCTTTCGATATCTTTATATGTTCGATGAACGATACTGTGAACAATAAGAAATTCAGAGGACGTTGAGCCTCTTTTTGCCCCAACACTCATGTTAGCAAGATCATTGGGGCCCTTTATATCACTGTTTAACAAGCCCAGCGTGAATGTACTGGCAAGGATTGCTGTAACACTGGCAATAAAAAATGTTGTGAATATCGCGAGAATGACCGTCAATACCCGTCCTGCTAATGTTTTGAATTCAAAATAGTTAAAAGGGCCTTTAGTAATAAATAATAATCCGAGAATAAACCCTTCGACCATTTGTGCTTTGTTTGATCGCATCGAGTAGAGCTTCTCGTTGACTCGGTGTTCTAGGAAATAGTAAATCGCGCCAACTATCGCCGCGAGAATAAAGACAACGGCTAATGCAATAAGTAGGTTAGTGTTGGTTAGGATGCTTTTTATGGCGTGTAGGTAGCCCTGTTGTTTGATTGCGATAGCAAGATGGGTTTCATAGAAGGAATGTGAAAAATCTAAAATTTCCTCTCTTTCCGATGTGATTGATACACATGACACGCCGATATTCAATGCACTGTTAGCAACATCATTGAGTAACTCCGGTAAGTTATGGTTACTGATTACATAGTCAACTTTTAGTTCTAATGCAATTTTCTCCCATAACAAGATAGCTAATCCGGAATAGGTATTGTCGGTATTTCTGATGACAAAAGGTGGGCAGTTGTAACTCCCCACTTTTATAATTTGTGCTGTTTCAATATTAGTTGTTGCAAAGGTAGGCGGACTGCAAATGAGTAAGATCAATATTATGATGCGTGATGCTAACAGCGATTTGATTGTTGTCATGCCAATACCTCTTTTTAGCTCACTCGAATCCTGTATTTTGAAGTATAAGCATCATTTCATGTTCATTGGATTGCTTCATTTGAACTTTGGATCCTGTGTTTTGTTGTTACTTAGCTGTCTAAATTATCTGGCTTGATACGTGGCGAAATAAATCAATGAGCTATGCTTATACCCAAGCTACCTAGTGATGCTCATTCTGTGTGAAGGCCGAGAGTCTCTAATGGTTAGACGACGAAGTGCCTATTAGGTGAGGAGGGTGTATGAGAATGCTGTCTTTCTGCGCCGCAGTGTGTCTTTGGTTTGTGAGTCAAATAGCAATAGCCCAGGATGTTTGGGTGATAAAAATAAATGGTGGTATTGGGCCTGCTACCAGTGATTACGTATCACGAGAAATTGAGCAGGCAGAGCAAGAAGATGCCCAGTTTATTGTTCTTCAGATAGATACCCCTGGTGGGCTAGACACCTCGATGCGGGATATTATTCGAGCTATTACCACGTCATCCGTTCCTATCGCGTCGTGGGTCGGCCCTGCAGGTGCACGAGCGGCGAGTGCCGGGACGTACATCTTGCTAGCCAGTCATATCGCATCGATGGCTCCAGGTACCAACCTTGGTGCTGCGACCCCTGTTTCGTTAACCGCTCCAAAGGGTAATGATCCTGATGACTCGGCGGATAATCCATTTTTCCCCAAAAAAGAAGAACCGTCAGATCAGGAAAAATCACCTCAAAAGCAAGCCGATTCACCGAATGATGACAGAGTAAAAGCCAAAACGGCGATGGAAAAGAAAGTGATCAATGATGCACGTGCTTATATCCGAAGCTTAGCAAAGTTACATGGCCGTAATGCTGAGTGGGCTGAAACAGCGGTGACGGAAGCTGCTAGTATTGATGCAGAAGAGGCCTTAGAACTTAATGTGATTGATTTTTTAGCATCAGATATTGATAGCGTTGTTAGTCAGTCTAATGGTCGGTCTGTAACAATCAATGGCTTGAAAGAAAAAATTGAGCTGTCCAATGTAACTTATATTGAACGTGAGCAGGATTGGCGTTTTAAGCTGTTATCAGTGCTGACTAATCCGAATGTTGCCTACATATTAATGCTGATTGGTATCTATGGCTTATTGTTGGAATTCTATAATCCGGGTGTCGGTTTGCCAGGCGTGCTTGGCGGTATTTGTTTATTGTTAGCGATGTATTCGTTGCAGATGTTGCCAGTCAGCTACGCGGGATTGGGCTTATTACTGTTGGGGATCGCGTTAATGATTGCAGAGGCGTTCAGTCCGAGCTTCGGTATTCTTGGTCTGGGTGGAATTGTCGCTTTTGTGCTTGGTTCGGTCATGCTGATGGATACCGAAACACCGGGTTATCAAATTGCTATTCCATTAATTGTCGGGTTAACCGTTGTGTCAGCACTATTTACGTTTGTTATCTTAACGATGTTGCTGAGAACACGCCGAAAACCCGTTACAACAGGGGTTCAGGTTTTAGTTGGGCAGGAGGCGATTGTGATGAGTGGTTTCCCTGGTGAAGGACGCGTGCTGGTGGATGGTGAAGTTTGGCAGGCTCGCAGCAAAATAGCATTAAAGAGAGGTCAGCGAGTGAAAGTCACAACGGTTAATGGTCTGTTCCTTGATGTAGCGTCGAGGCAGGCGACAGAGCGTTTCGATAAGGAATAACAATTATGATTACTTATTCATTAGCGACAATCATTGTGTTGGTGTTTGTACTTATCGCCAGTATGTTTAAAGTGCTGCGAGAGTATGAAAGAGCGGTTGTTTTCTTACTGGGTCGGTTCTATGAAGTCAAAGGGCCTGGTTTGATCATTATTGTTCCTATTGTTCAGCAAATGGTGAGAGTTGATCTACGTACTATTGTACTGGATGTGCCTACGCAGGATTTGATCACCCGAGATAATGTATCGGTAAAGGTCAATGCGGTCGTCTATTTTCGTGTGGTTGACCCTAAAATGGCGATCAATAATGTTGAAAACTACCTTGAGGCCACCAGTCAGCTGTCGCAAACGACCTTACGTTCAGTATTGGGTCAGCATGAGCTTGATGAATTACTTGCAGCGCGGGAAGAATTAAATAGAGATCTTCAAACCATACTTGATCAGCACACCGATAATTGGGGGATCAAAGTAGCGAACGTGGAAATTAAGCATGTTGATTTGGATGACAGCATGGTTAGGGCGCTTGCTCGTCAGGCTGAAGCAGAACGCTCACGGCGGGCAAAGGTGATCCATGCAACGGGTGAGCTTGAAGCGTCAGAAAAACTGCGTGAAGCGGCAGAAGTTCTCAATAAATCCCCGAATGCATTACAGTTGCGTTATATGCAGACATTGACAGAAATAGCCAATGACAGAACAACCACCGTTGTGTTCCCGATGCCGATTGATTTGGTCAATAGCGTGACTGATCTTATTAAGGTGTCATCGGGAAAGAGTGACAATTGATTTGAGCAGTTCAATGTATACCTGAAGTCAGAGCTTGGGTTTTCGCAACGCCATAATCCGGATAACTAAATTATCAGGCTTATGGCTTAGGAGCGCTGGAGCATAAAGGTTTGATATTCAAGATCATCAAACTGGTTATCGAGCATCAGCATACCAATAATGGTGGTAATAAGCATGGTGACGGCAAAACCATAACCATAGAAAACAGGGCCAAGTTCGATACTTACGTTAGCTAAGACAAAGTTACCTATGGCCATGAGGGCTGTTAAAGCAAGGGCTGAATAGCGTTTATCCAGATAATACATGACATTGAGAATTGCCATTACCAATACTTGCAAACTCACACCGACCAAATCAACATACAGTAAGTGCAAATAAGCCAAATCAATATTGAGTGCTTTCAGTATGTCTTCGGCCCACAAAATTAACAACGCTAGTGTCAGCCCTTGAACCTTGAATATTTCATAAATACTCTGCTGGCACGCCATTACCATTTTGTCTTTTAGCAATTGAATAGATTCAAGTGTTGCACCACCTCGAACTGAATCATAAAACTTCAAACAGGCATCGGAAAAATCGGTTTCCATTCGAAGCATAAAAACAGCCATGCCGGGGACGATAGCGAGGTAGGCGATAAAAATGGGTAAGTCATAGATATAGGAAGCTCTAAATAAATCAATGACCTGATGAGATGTTTCATCGCGGAACCAGAACACAAACTTATCGAGCCAAACACCGAGGTTATAGAATAAGCCACAGAGGATCAGAGAGAAGAACGTTTTTTTATGATCCAAAAACTCAAAAGACACGAGCTGCTCAGAAGGAAAATCCCGAATAATATGAAATAGGAACGCAAAGGTTAAAATGGCTTGGCAAAAACAAAATATTGCCATCAATCCTAATAAACCATATGAGGGCAGTGTTAAGCTCATGAGCACCATTAGCCCGTAACTGAGCATCATCGTCAAGAGGATGCGGTAATACTCTTTCATGCCACTTAAAAAAATGATAATTAGCCATTGATTACACAGCAGTACCAGGGTCGTAAATAAGGTCAATTTTACTGCTGGCTCAATGGTATCGCAAAAGGAGAGAATTGCGCCACCTACAACCGCTGCAATAGCACTCGTGACCAGCATGGAGCCAAGTAAATTGGGCACTATGCGTTTTTCTTGTTGACTAAAGAGAAGATCTGATATATAGCGAGTTAAGAGTAGCTGGAATAAACCACTAATAATTAACGAACCGGCCATCAAATATGTGACTAAGACTAGAAACTGAACAATGACGTACGACGGAAAAACCACTCCGACACTGATCAAGCCAATCGTGAGCAAGGCAAGAATGGAGAGTACCCAAGGACCTGAGCTGATCAGCCCCGCGACCCCATAGGCCTCTAATACTGCAAGCAATGAATTTTTTTTCAGTATCTTTCTTATTTCAAATCCAATCCCGGCCACAAATTGCCTCCTTATAAAGATTACGATAAGCATCGTACATCGATTTTTCATCGTAATAGCGCTTGACGCGCTCTTTACCTATATCGCCTGCAGTACGCCATGCATCCGCATCCCCAAGTATTTTTACAATGGCTTTGGCCCCGTCGAGAGGGCTTGCAATTGGGATGATTTCTCCGGCAGAGCCTAATGCTGCATCTTCGCCCGATGCACCATCAAGGATCTCGCGGCATGCACCGACCTCTGTCGCAATACAAGGGATCCCAGATGCCATCGCTTCCAGTAACACTAAGGGTTGGGCTTCACTGATAGAGGTTAGCATCATGACACCGAGTTTTGGCATCATTTCGGCGACGTTTTGGTTTCCTAGCATTTTGACATTATTCGATAGCCCTAAGCTTTCAATTAACAACTCACATTCCCGGACATAGTTTTTATCTTCCTCTTTAGGGCCAATGATCCAGCCTTCAAGATCTGGAAGTGTTTCAATGGCTCCGCGAATAGTACGAATAAATGTTTTGATATCCTTAATTGGTACCACTCGGCCAACTAGCCCGACAACGAGAGGTGGCTCAGTAGGGCGTTGTTCATAGGCTGCGTGAAAACGGTCTGTATCAATACCATTTACAATGACTTTTGTTTTATCTGTTGGCGCGCCATCATCATGTTGACGTTGTCGATTCCCTTCAAATAGCGCTACTATTTTATCTGCTTGGCTGTAAGCGGTTAGCCCTAATTGCTCGAAAAAACGAATCCAGGTTTTCCGTGTAAAATCCATGCCCTTATGCATTGAAATATCAATCAAGCTATAGTTGTCTTTTATCCAACTGGCTTGTGATAGGTCAATTTTGCGCTCCTTGGTATAAATGCCATGTTCAGTCAACAAGAAAGGGCGTTGAGTTCGTTGGTGGGCCATTGCACCAAGAAATCCAGCGTAACCGGTGGAGACACTGTGAAATACTTTTGCATTGGGAATCTTCTGAGAGATTTGCGATAAAATAAACAAGGGTTGGTAAATATTACGGTACGTCCAAAAGTAATCGACAAACGAATGCTTATCAGCTGACGCATAGTAACGCTCTGTTAATACTTCCCATGATGCACGGCTATATAGGAAATCAGTCAACGTGAGCTGGCCTTTTTTCCCAAGGAAATCTGAAACTTCAAGGAGCAACTTATCTGGGACTGGTTGCGTAGATTTTTCAAAGAATGCCAGAAAAGCCCCCCACGCTCGGAATAGTTTGGTTTTCCCTGAACGTGGCGACGGTTTTATTTTGCCCTGATCCGCCAGCAAATAGTGTACTTCAAAACCGATAACATTCTGAGGGAAGTCATAGGCTGGCTTGGTATAAAAGTCAGGGTGTCCGCCAAGGAAAATAATATGAAATGTATATTCTGGCAGTCCACTGATGATTTGGTGTACCCAGCTCGATACACCACCACGCACGTAGGGGTAGGTACCTTCTAGTAATAAACAGATATCAACATCAGGCTCGGTATTGTTGGTGTTTTTCTTGAAAAAACTCACTTCCAATACTCCTTAATTTGACTGAGGGTACCACCTTGCTGTTCAGGGAAGTAGGCAATGTATTTACGGACAGTTTGGTAATCTTCAGCAATATAGGCCGCCTCGGCCAGATAGGGGGCTACTTGTTTCACTAATAATCCACCATCCATGGCTTTTTTGAGGTGGTTTACGGCCTCTACGGGTCGCATTTGCTCAAGTAGAACCCGTCCTAGTAATAGATTGGCAGAAGCACTTTCTTTTAATTTGTTGGACTGATTGAGATACTGCTCTGCTTGTTCAAGGTAATGTTTACGGAGAATACCTTCTGCTATGCCTAGGTAACATAGTTCCCAGTATTGCTGAGCAACTTCATAGGTTTTAGCTGCTGTTGCTTTTTTCTCTAACTGTTTTTTTCCTGATGCAATAGCCATGTTTACTTGAGTTTCAATTCCTTCAAGTGATGCATACGCGAGTAATCGAACATCATCGACAAGATCTTTTAGTGCCAGTTGTAGAAGAGGAACAGCATGCTTACGTGGTAAGTTACGTACAGCACTGACGGCTAATAATCGCCGTTCTGGATCGTTGTTATAGAGTAAAATCTCCCGCAATGCACCAGCACCAAATTGGGTATGGTGCACTTCACCTGGGTTTTGTGGTAATGAGTTTTTTTTACACTCTTGCCATGTCACTTCATCATGTTCGCGTGGTAGGTAGAGCGCAACCAGTAAAGAAAAGCTCGTACCGATCATGCCAATTAACGGCAGGAACAAGTTAAAAAAGAAAAGAAAACTCACCGAACTATAGATCGGGAATTTGTATTTTTCAGGGAGTATGATCCAACATAGCGCACTGAAGCTCATGCATGCAATTGCATGAGTTCCAGTAAACGTTATCCACATCGCGGCTGTCATCTGCTTATCGAACAGTAGATATAAGCTGATAGTTTCAAAGGTTATGGTCTGTAAAACTAACCAAGGCTTCATCGTATGCTCCAAGTTCACTCATGAGATGGCGAATTTCTGGTTTATCTTTTGCCATGGATAATGGTCCAATAATATCAATATCTTGAATATCATCATCTAATGCTTCCATCAGAAGATCTTTGAGGCGATTTATGTACATTTGAGCGTCATAAACGGTCGTAAGGGGAAGCAATACAGCCAATGCGGGTTGTCCTTTTGCACTTTGACAAGACCAATAAACATCGGCACCTCGGCGGTAATTGATGAGGCTGTCGAGTACATGTTTGTGCTTGTTTTGGCTATCAATACAGACGACCAAAGAACTGTCTGCGCCATAGTGGCGTTTATTGTATTTGGCTCGATTGAGATAGCTAAGAAATAGATCATTTTGATGAGGCTGCAGTATAGGTGTCATGATTTCATCACTCAACAGATCTGCAGCATGGTTGGCAACTAATGCAAGTAATGCAACATTTGCGGGTGTAAGCATGAAGAATTTCGCATTTTCTGCAATGATTGCAGCTTGCATAACCCCATGGGTATCCAATAATGGGATGCAAAGTTGGTAGCGTGATTTATGCTCTTGTTCTTCTCTTAATGTTGCTGGAGAGAGTAACTTTTGTGTTGTGAGCATATCCTGTAACATCGGGTCGCTTTTTACCAGTTGATGGTGATCTCCCAGAATGGCTTCAGGGTGAGATGAAATTGTATTACCGTGTACTTTGTAGATACCAGCGACTTCTATGCCTCCTATTTCAGCCATTAGATTCAGGAAAGGATGGCCAAGATGCTCCAGTCGGTGTTCAGCATGCTGTGTGGCGACTTTTTGTAATGCACTAATGCTTGAGCGCAAGCTGACAGTTTGTCCAGCGGTACGCTGTTCAAGTTGATCATGAGAGACTTTTAGCAGATGGTAGTTTTGCGTGAAGCTGTCAAGCTTTTGAGCCATATACTTATGGTCAAGGATATGGCGTTCGTTGATATTGTGCCAGTAATCTTGAAATTCACCCGCAATCATCGCCACCATGATTGTACCGATAGCCAAGGATAACGGGTAATACTGAATATGTCCTGTCATATTCATGACGGTAGCAAGGCCGGCGGTAGTGAATAACGCGCAGGTAAAACCTTTTGCAAAGCCGTAGCGCAGAGCAATTAAAAGAGGGCCAAAGAGTGGCCAAAAAAAGTTATGCTCGGTTGAGGTTGCCGCCAGAGAGTCGGATTGTACCCATATAACAATCGAAAGAATGCCCACAATGACGGTTTCAAGCCAAGCAAAATGGCCTGTTTTGAAACCGATAAATGCTTGTCGGTTGATGTTAATTTTCATTGGCAACTCCCAATCATCAATACATTTTTACAGTAAACGTTATTTATTAGTTGTTACATTGAGGCCATCAAGTAGCTCTTCGAGTACAATTTGACCAGTGCCACTCACGCTTTCCCGTCCCCAGCCACCTCGGCTACCTGATGCTCGCCAGTAAGCAATGCCATTTTTGGCCGATTTGACCTCAAGTGTAATACCGACTGCTGGCTCACCATCAAGACCACTTTTGTAATGCCACTCTTCTACTGAACCTGTAATGATATAATCAACAGGTTGAGAGGCTAACCATGCTTGCGCTTGTTTTTGTTTGGCAGTGGTATCAAGAATGCTTTGTAGGTCATTGGTTGCAGACACTGGATACATTATAACATTGAGCCCTTTGGCATAGAGTTGAGTGTTGAGAAGCTGTTCAACTTTTTCTGCAGCAAGCGGTGTATTTGAGTTATTAGTCATCGGCATGATTGCCCAAGTGCTAGCGGCGTTAAATGCCGGGCTCTCTGGAACCTCATAGGTAGTACAAGCACTTAATGTCAATAGGCCTGTAAGTAAAATGATTCTTCTCATTATCGAGTTCCTTGTTAAAAGCTGTAATAGTAGCCTAGTGTGAGTTTCAGTGATTCGTCGCCATTGCGATCCTGACTTTGCCAGTCAGTAGTGACGTAAAGTTCATCATTACCAATAATTCGCCAGCCTAAACCAGCGCTCATTGTAACATCAATTTGTGAATTGGTGACGTTGTAACCAAGAGACGTGTCAAACCAATACCTTGGTGATGGTACTGTGGGGCCTGGGATGCCTGGATCCCCATGCGATAGCCTTTGACCAATGGCGAGACGTTGGTACTTGTCCTCAATAAAGTCACCACTCGTGAGTGTATTGCCGCTTTGGTTCCAGCTATTGATACCGGTGAGTGGCTTATTACTTAAATTCATCTCATGCATGCTGATATCGCCATATAGCTGCCATCCGGGGTCAGCAAAAAATACTTGTTCAGTCATCCGTAAGTTTAGATCCCAACCTTTCCCGATATCATCATTAAATCGTGTTGAGACATCATGATAATTGAGTTGCAAGGCAACAGACTCTCTGGCAGTTGGTTGATAGTTTGCACTAAGTCCAATTAGGTTTTCTTGGCCAGCAAGGTTAAGTAGTTCACTGGCTTCAATGTGATTGTTTAATCCCAGTTTTATGTCTGCTTGCCAGTAATCATTAATAACAAATCGGTATTCGCCTTTAATGCCGAGTCGTTGATCGCCCATGCCGTTAGCGAGGTCAAAGCCTGCTATCCACGTGGCATTTTGTTGCTGAAAGGCATAACTTCCGCGAATTCTTGATTCGTTTTTGATATCGTTTCCACGTAATTGTTTAGGCGTTCCTGCATGTTGATAGTCAGAGCCTAATCGCCAGTACCCATTATGATGTGGCGAATAGTAGTCAAGACTAAAACGGGTTACGTTCCAATGGCTTATTTCTGTCAATTGACTACGTAGACTGTGAGTTTTATTCGGATGCTGAAGAACGTGCTGACGACGAAGTTGGTTCTCTGTGTCTTTATCGGTAATCTGACCAAGCTGTTCTTGACCTTGCTGCCAAGCTTGTTGATGCTGTCCAATAAACTGCAATGCCATGTTTTTATCTGCAGGTGGCAGATTTACAGCTCTCTCAAGTAATGATTTGATTTGTTTTTGGTCTTTTTGACGAATCGCGAGAGAAAGCTGCTCCCAATCGGGGAGTTGGTAATGACCAAGAGCTGTACGTTGTTGCCAGGTGATGATGTTGTCTACTTGATTGCTTGCCAGATAGTGTTGAAATAGTTCAGCTGTACGTGCAGCGCTAGGGTGTTCGAATGCTTCTATTTCAATCATTTGACGAGCAAATTTATCACCCATAAAGAGGGCGACAAGAGATCGGTAACTGACATCCCCATCGGGTAACGCGAGTAAGGATTTGCTCATCCTCGATGCAATATAACGACGTAATCTATACGCTTTTTCTGCTTGTCCTTGCTGTTCCAACAAAGAGGCGTAGTTGAGAACGATGGATGCATCTGGAGTGCTCTCAGGTTTTAAAAGCTGGTTATACCAAATATCAGCATCTCTATAATTACCGAGCTGTTGGCTTGCGCTAGCAAAAGCTAACCAGAAATCATGATTACCCGCATATTGGACTTTATATTGGTTATATAATTTCTTTAGTTGGGCCGTGTCATTTTCCTCTATTGCTATCCATAGAAGATTGTTGGCTGCCTGTTGTTGGTTGGGATCTTGTTGTAAAATGGCCAAGTACAGTTGTTTGGCTCTTTTGTGTTGATTATCTAATTGAGCAAGCTGTGCCTGGTACATCATCACTTCTATATTTTTCGCCAGTACAGGATTATCACTGGCAATATTCAATAGTTTTCTCGCTTGCTCGATATTTTTTGCATCATAAGCCGCACGAATTGCGGCGAGTAATAGTGGCAACTCACCAGTATTGCGGTATAGCTGTATTATGTGATCAATATCGTTGTCGGTCAGTGGGGTCATGATGCTGATGTACCGGTACACATCCAGACTTCTGTCTGACCGATTCACAAGCTGTTGCTGAATTTGCTCAGAAATTTCACGGTTGCTTGTATCCCACGCGAGTGAAGAGACTTCTTCAAGGTAATCATTATCCGCGTTGAGCCAGTTTTTAGGCTGAGTGAGTACATTCAATGCCAACCGTGGCTGATTGGTCATAATGTAGGCATTGGCAATTCGTGTCGCTTCGTTGAAAGTAGGGTCACGCAGTACTTTTAGCTTTTTCCATTCATTAATTATCGCCGGATAATCGCTTTTATAGTCGTATAAGCGAGCGAGGTTACTGATAAGGGCACTATCATGAGGGCGTTTTTCCATCAGTTGCTGCACACTTAATAAAGCTTCATCAGTACCTTCTGCTTTTTCTAGTGCATTTAACCAGCGAGTGTATTCTGAAGGTTGAATATGGTCTTGTTTCGCTAATGCCCGGTAGAAAATACCTTCATAATAAATATCACCTAAAGCACTGGATTCATCAATACCATCTCGAATTTGCATTTCTGTTGGGTGGCTTTTCAGCAACTGGATGCTGGCAGCCTGTGCTTCTGTGATGTCACCTTGCCAGCGGTAGATATCATGTAACATTTGTAAATTTTGCGATTGAGGTTTAAAGGCTTGTGCATCTAGAAGTAACTTTTTAGCCAGGTTAATTTCGCCTAGTGCAATAGCAATTTTACTCGTATCAACAAATAATTGGCTGTCAGGCTGGACGGAGAGAAGTTTTGTGGATTGCTTTAATACTATATCCTGGTTCCCCATCAGCTTTGAATGACCAATTGATGCTTTTAAAAAATCGGGAGTATCATGGAGAGGACCATCGTAGTTTTGTAAGAATTCACGGCTTCGTTGGGGTTGATATGTTTTTACTAGAAGGGCAAATAACGCATCGGCTTGCGCAATGGTCTCATCGTGATGGAACTCATCCAGCTGGATCGCCATCGCTTGTTTGTAGTTAGCACTTTGCAGCGCTAATGAGACTAATTCTTGGGCATTGGTTTGTGTGCTGTGTCGGTGGGGGTAAAGAAAGTCAAATGCTTGTTTAGGCATTGATAACGCGATAGCAGCATCAGCAAATTGTCGGGCGAAAATTGCATCTGGGATTACCGTAATGCTACTGAACAGTACATTAATTTCTTTTGCAGCGTGTTTTTTAATCACAGGATCTTGCTGAAAGCGCTCTTTAAGTAGCAAGGACAGATAAAAATCCATCGTGTCCCAGTCTGTATTCTCATCGCTATGCGCTAAAAGAGCAGGGATAAGTTGGTTCGCTTTGTTAAAATCGCCCAGCTCTGCATAGTTTCGAATCATCTGAAGGATAATGTGTCGATTATTTGGATCGTTAACATTAAGTTGTTGCAGAAACGCTAATGAGACTTCAGGTGATGCAGAGCGTGCGATCAACTGAATGAGCATGGTTTTTGTTGGAGCGACAAGCCACAACGCCCAAAGAGACGTCAGTGTTAATACCACCAGCGTCAACTTATTGATTAGGCGGATTCTAGGCTTTTTATTGTTCACCATGAGCTAGAGTGTCATCCTTATTCTAGTTTTGTTTATTGTTTGTAACAAATTAACGTGTTGAACAGTGTAGTTTGCCAACAAGGTGCCCAGAGCGGTTAGATTTAAGACTAACAGTGTTTTTACCCGTATATTTGATCTTTAATGCCTCGCCTGATACCACACTACATGTTGTAGCCCCTGCAATTTCCATTTTTAGTGGTACATGGCTGTTAATTTCCCATGTGATGTTTTTATCGTTAATGTGCCATTTTTCTAGTTGACCATTAGCACTCTTTAGTCGTAAGGATGTCATGGGTTTCGTTGATGTGGCTAGAACAGTCCGAGGCTGTGTCAAAATCAAATATTTACCATCAGGGCCATTGTTCCAACCTGCGATATTTTGATTACTAGGGTAGCCAAGTGAATGAGGCAGACGAATACTACGGATGCCAGAACTAGTGATTAACCATTGCCCATCCAATGTTTTCGCCAAGCCTGTCTCGTAAAGTGTTCTGGCTCGTTTCGCATATTCACTTAAGTATAATGGCGTTATTTTTTGGGTGAGTGCCCAGTCATAAGCTTTTTGTAATCCTTTCAAAGAGGCAGGATAAGCGCCTGAATACATATGGTAGTAAATACTAATACTTTTTAAACGACGCGGATTACCAAGGATGTTGAATGTCTCAACAGAACGACCATAACCATCATGGTGTTCAGTCCAAAGGTTAGTATAGAGATTTTCATTCAAGACGGGAGCGTACACCTGTACAGCTGTGGGATGCCAAACGATCGTTGGCGATACTTGGGTAAAACTGCTGTTTCCGCTTACGACATAGGTATTGCCGCCATTCACATTTAAGAGGCCGGCTTGCTCGGCGATGTCTAATACATCTTCTTTTGGATCGGCGTTACCGGACCATAGGATGAGATTCGCTTTTTTGTTTTTAGGTGCCAAATTATTATTAATGTAATTAATACTGCCAATAATTTCGTTGTCGTAGTCCACGGTGTAGCCAGGGATTGGGAGGTTATCGCCGTATTTTTTTTCTTTTACAGTTTTAGATTTATCCCAAAAAAAAGGGTGGCTGAAGGTATGTGATGCAATTTCAATGTTAGGCAGTGCGAAGATTTTTCTCGCAATCGCTTCCATCGCTGGACTTTGCTCAGGGTAGAGCCCTCGTTTACCTACTTCTCCTTCGATAACGGAAACTGTCTGCGGTAGTGCATATTTTTTGAATATATGCTCATACAGTACCTCTGCGGTGTATGGTTTGCCGGGAAACCATGCTTTTGATGGAAAACCATCACCATCTACATGGCTGGTAAAAATACGTAGTCCTGATTCCGTCGTCGCATCTGCTGCAGGAAGTGTTGGTAATGCCAGCGTTTCATCAATCAGTTTAAAAGGGTTGATAATCCAGGCTTCGGTATCGTTCGCAAGGCTCTTGATAGGGTATGGTGCTAAAATGGCGCCACCCCAAGGGGCTTTGAATAATAAAGATCCTGATTGGTTGTGCTGATCTGTAATTGTGATCAGTGGAATGACATCAGATTTAGTTGACTTCCATGCCTCTTGTTTTTCAAATTGGCTGAAGGATGCAGGGTAGTAACCTTTTGTCCAGCTATTACCGGTTGTTTGTGACATTTTTCCAGATAGTTGTCCAGCTTCCGCAATACCAAGCTCATTTAAGATAGCTTGATCGGTTGGTAAGGTGTTGATGAAAAGCAATGGCAGCTGATTTAGTGCCGTTTTTATCCATGGTTGCAGTGCGGGTGTACGTTGGTATGAAGTGGGCTCTAACCAAAAGAAAGCCGCAGCATAACGACTGATATCAATATTGTTGTAGTTGGTCGTTCTGATATCGACACAGTCAGGAACGTAACCTAAATACTCTATTGGCATTGCCATCATTCGGTGGCATTGTGAAATAGTTAGACCACCGAACTGACCGTCATAAAATCCCAGTACTCGCTTGGCAACCGGAACGATAGTACTAACTCCAAACTCATAGAGCATTCCGTCACTGACGTAGGGCGTGTATCCGTCTTGGATGATTTGTTTTGCATCTTGTATCTGCGCTGCTCTGTCAGAAGCGGGAATATAATCGATAACAATCGCTTCAATCTCTTTTTTCTGTACATCATCTAGCTGAGCTCTTAGCCAAGCTCTATCATCCGCAGAGACAGGGTGGTAAGTGTTATTTTGTGGATCGTATTTGTGGTATAGCGACTCGGCAACCACTGCATGTGGTTTGAAGGTGAGTTTATCCAGTACTTCAAATCCACGATTAAAAATTAATTTGGGCTGGGATGGCGCATTATTTAGAGACGTTAAAATTTGTGCGAGGGCTTGTTGTTCATGCGCTTGGGCTAATGGTTTTTTCGCAAAGAGTGTGTAACTGTCAAGCGTATCAAGAAATAATCCATCAAACCCTTTACTCATAATGTTGCTGGTTTGCGTTTGTAAGTACTGTTGCCATGGTTGAGCGGTGAGATCCATCACATGACTAGACCAGTTGGTATTTTTTACTGGCGAGTAATTAACCAGTGATGTTGGTAGTTGTTCACCATCGAACTCTCCAACACTCAGATACGCAAAGACTGACGTACCAGCATCGTGTAATGTGCGAATTTGTTTTTTAGTGATGAGTGACGGCGTCACAACAACGCGATCGTAATCCATCAGCTCTCTGACAGAGTCAACATTGTTATAGTAAAAAGCGATGGATTTAGGGGTTGCGGCCCACGAGCTGGTGCTTATAAGTACTAAGAGTGCGCAAAGTATACTGTGTGCATATTTTGATTTCATACCAACCCTTAAAGTCAATCTCTGTAAGGTATCTATTCTTTACTTGTTACAATTAAGAGTAAATATAAGATGATGAAAATGCCTGATTTTTCATCTTATTTTTTAAAAAATAAGACAGGGCCAACAAAAACATATGCCGGATTTGAATATAAATATCTTTGTGTATATCAAAAGTCGAGCGCAAGAGTGAATATTGTACTGAATTGCGAGGATGACTCGCGTAAGATAGCGTCCGATTTGACAGTCTGGTTGAATAGACTGGTCTACTTGATAACAGTGATAATGAAATGACCATAAAAAATAAGCCACAGGCACCGAAAAAAGGGCTTCATCCACGTAACCCACATCGTGAGCGTTATGACTTTGATGCACTGACAAAAAGTTGTCCGGCATTAGCCCCCCTTGTGGCTAAGAACCGTTTTGGTGACTTATCTGTTGACTTTAATAACCCTGAAGCCGTTAAGACGCTAAACCGTGCGTTATTGAATCATTTTTATAATGTACAGTACTGGGATATTCCTGCTGGCTACCTGTGCCCGCCGATCCCTGGACGTGCCGATTATCTGCATTATCTGGCCGATCTTTTAGCGGATTCAAATGAAGGGGTGATCCCTAAAGGTAAACAGGTTCGTGGCTTGGATATCGGTGCAGGTGCAAATTGTGTTTATCCGATTGTGGGTCATCGTGCATATGGCTGGCGTTTTGTTGCATCAGAGATTGATGCGCTGGCGGTGAAGTCAGCGAAATTCATTGTTGAAGCGAATAAATCGTTATCTGGTGCAGTGCAGTACCGTTTGCAGAAAAACCCGGATCATATTTTCACTGGCATGATCAATGCGGATGATTTGTTTGATTTTACATTGTGCAACCCACCATTCCACGCTTCGCTTGAAGAAGCTACCGCTGGCAGTGCGCGTAAAGTGAAAAATCTGGCAGCAAATGCTCAGAAGAAAGGCACTAAAGCTGCCTCTAAAGCGAACGACGTGCAATCAATGCAAGGTAAGCAGCCCGTGCTGAACTTTGGCGGCCAGAACGCTGAATTGTGGTGTCCAGGTGGTGAAATTGCCTTTATTAAGCGGATGATTAATCAGAGTGCAGACGTGGCTTCCCAGTGTTTTTGGTTTACGACATTAGTTTCGAAAAAAGAAAATCTGGCGGCTATTTATCAGCAATTGAAGAAAGTCGGTGCAGTGCAGGTCAAAACCATTGATATGGCGCAAGGCCAGAAGGTAACGCGCGTTGTTGCGTGGACCTTCTTGACCGAGGAACAACAAGCTGAGTGGCGTGAGGAGCGCTGGACACAGTAATTTTACGTACAGTCGTTTTACGTTGAGTTAATTATTGGTCCCGTTACATATTCGGATAACGTGGTCCTCCGCCGCCTTCAGGCGTAGACCAAGTAATGTTTTGTGACGGGTCTTTAATATCACATGTTTTGCAATGCACGCAATTGGCGGCATTGATTTGAAATACCGCCTGACCATCTACCTTAATCACTTCGTAGACACCTGCCGGACAATACCGTTGACTCGGTTCCCCGTATTTTTCCAGATGTACCTTAATCGGGATATTTTTATCAGCCAGCGACAGATGACAAGGCTGATCTTCTTCATGCTGTGAACCGGATAAATAAACCGATGAATATTTATCAAAGCTCAGCACGCCGTCGGGTTTTGGATAACAAATAGGCTGGTGGCGGGATAAGGGGTCTAAGCATTCATGATCGGGCCGACTGTCTTTGACAGTCCATTTGAATTTTTGTGTTAGCCATTTCTGTTCAATGGTGGCGATGGTTCCGCCGATGAGATCACCAAAGCGATGTATTTCAGCGCTAACATTACGGGATTCGTATAATTCTTGATAGAGCCACGATGCATGGAATAATTGGTCATAACCTGGTGTGGTTTGATGATATCCTTGTAATAGCTCAATAAAAATGGCTTCGGCAGCAAGCATGCCAGATTTCATTGCGGTGTGGTTACCTTTAAGTTTTGCCATGTTCAATGTTCCTGCGTCACAGCCGACCAGTACCCCTCCGGGAAATTGCTGGCGAGGCAGTGATGACAGGCCACCTTTGGCAATGGCTTTGGCACCATAGGTAACACGGTTTCCACCCTTAAGGTACTGAGAGTAGAGGGGATGGTGTTTTAACCGCTGGAACTCATCAAAAGGGCTGAGATACGGGTTATGGTAATTAAGATCCGTGATTAAACCGACCGCGACTTGATTATCGTCGAGATGGTAGAGAAAGCTACCGCCATGGGTATCGGTTTCACTGAGTGGCCATCCGACACCATGAATAACGAGGCCAGGCTGGTGGTTCTCAGCGGGGATATCCCAGATTTCTTTGATGCCAAGTGCGTAATGCTGCGTTTGCTTTCGGTGATCCAGATTGAAGTTGGCGATCAATGATTTGCCTAGGCTTCCCCGAGCCCCTTCGGCAAAAATAGTGTACTTGGCTTTAAGCTCAATCCCCGGTTCAAAATTGGCTTTAGGCTGTCCGTTTTTATCGCGGCCCATGTCTTGTGTCGCGACACCACAGACCATCCCTTGTTGGTTATAGAGGATCTCGCTAGCCGGAAAACCAGGAAATATGTTCACGCCAAGTTGTTCGGCTTGCTCTCCGAGCCAGCGGCAGAGGTTGGCGAGGCTGATGACAAAGTTATCGCTATTTTGCATCCCGTCAGGGACGAGAGATTCATCGATGGTCAAAAAATTGAACTGGTTAGTTAGGTAGCACATTTTGTCGTTTGAGACGGCGGTGTGTAATGGTGCATTCATGCGTTCCCAGTCAGGAAATAGTTCATCGAGGGCATGGTGTTCAAAAATGGCACCCGACAAGATATGCGCACCAATTTCTGCGCCTTTCTCGACCACACAAACGGACAGCGGATGATTATGGTCCTTGGCGAGCTGCATGATTCGGCAGGCTGCTGATAAGCCCGCGGGACCGGCCCCAACAATTACTACATCAAACTCCATGCTTTCTCTTGCTTGAATAGACGCCATGCTCGCTACCTTACCCTTAACTGTTATGGATAAATATAGTCCAGTTGACGTAAACGTAAACTCAACTAGGCTCAAAGAGTTATGGCATATACCCAGTTACTTCATGGTGCAGGACTCAGAATGCGCTGAAATAACAATTTAGAGGTAGCTTGGGTATAGAAGACGAGGGAATGCATGTGAAAGTACTTGTAGCGATAAAACGTGTGATTGATCCTTACGTGAAAATCAGGGTGAAAGCGGATGGCTCAGGGGTTGAAAAGAGTAATGTAAAAATGACCATTAATCCCTTTTGTGAAATTGCGGTCGAGGAAGCGATTCGGTTGCGTGAAGCAGGCTATGCTGATGAGGTTGTCGTGGTATCAGCCGGTGACTCTCAGTGTCAGGAGCAACTACGAACCGCATTGGCATTAGGTGCTGATCGGGCTATCCATATTGATTCTCCCTCTGAACTTGAACCGTTAACTGTCGCCAAATTATTGCAGGCTGTGATGACAAGTGAAATGCCCCAGTTGGTATTGTTAGGTAAACAGTCTATTGATACCGATAACAATCAGGTTGCCCAAATGCTGTCGGCATTAACACAGTATCCGCAAGGCACATTTGTCTCAAAGCTCGCCTTTGATGGAGAGGAACGTGACGGTGTCACTGTTACCCGAGAGATCGATGCAGGGTTAGAAACCTTGCGCTTGTCATTACCCGCCATTATTAGTACTGATCTTCGGCTTAATACGCCACGTTATGCCTCTCTGCCAAATATCATGAAAGCCAAAAGTAAACCTTTGGATGTGGTCACGCCAGATGCACTGGGTGTTGAGATTCACCAGCACCAAATGATCCTTGATGTCTTTACCCCTCCAGAGCGTCAGTCTGGTGTGCGGGTTCACTCGGTCGAGGAATTAGTGGATAAGCTGAAGAACAATGAAAAGGTGATCTAATGACGATTCTTGTGATTGCAGAACATGATAATCAGGCCTTGTCAGTGGATACGCGTAAAGCGGTTGGAGCGGCTTGCAGCTTGGGTGAACCCGTCGACGTATTCGTGGCCGGTTATCAGTGTGCGGATGTGATTTTGGCGGCGGCGAAAGCAAAAGGGGTGAGTCGGGTATTGTGGGTTGATCACGGTGTTTATCAGTATCCATTGGCAGAGAACCTATCGGTTTTAATTGCAGACGCTGCCGATAGTTATACTCATATCATTGCAGGATCGACCACCTTTGGTAAGAATTTACTGCCGCGTGTCGCAGCCTTGCTTGATGTTGGGATGCTGTCTGATGTGATCACAATAGAAAGTGAAGACACCGTTGTTCGTCCGATTTATGCCGGTAATGCCTTAGTGAGGGTGAAGTCAAATGATCCCATTAAGGTGATCAGTATTCGTAGTTCAGCCTTTGATGCGGTTGAGATGGTGCCAGATCCTGTTGCGACGCAAGTTGCCTTGGATAGCGTTATCGCTAATGAACAGTCGTGCTTTATGGGGTGTGAAGCTATCCCCAGTGAGCGGCCAGAGCTCTCTGCTGCACACGTTGTGGTCTCGGGAGGGCGAGGCCTGGGTAGCAAAGAACATTTCGCAATGATTGAGCAACTGGCAGATAAACTCGGAGGCGCGGTGGGCGCTTCTCGAGCTGCGGTCGATGCTGGTTTTGTTTCAAATGATTTACAGGTAGGCCAGACGGGTAAAATCGTCGCGCCAGAGCTGTATATCGCCGTCGGCATTTCCGGGGCTATTCAGCATCTGGCAGGAATGAAAGATGCAAAAGTGATCGTCGCGATTAATATTGATCCCGATGCCCCCATTTTCGAGATTGCAGATTACGGTTTGGTGGGTGACTTATTTCAATTGTTGCCTGAGCTGATTGACGCTGTTTGATCACCCTAAAATCTGCCAGCCATGCTGTTCAGCCATTGCTAACAGCTCAGCTTCTTCAATTCGCTGTTCATTGACCAGCCATTCAATAAAGTTAGTGACAGCGTCACTTTCAACTGTGGTCTGGTAGATATACTCCCAACTGCTGCTTGTCACAATGGTTGCGTGTTGAGGCAGTTTTAAATATCCCTGTTTCAGTTCATGGACCACCAGCATGAGATCGGTAATGGCGACACCTTGTCCGGCAAAGCAGGAGGTAAGTGCCATATCAAGCGTATTAAATGTCAGCCCTGCCTGATTGATTTGATCACCTCGTCCATTGCGATCTAGCCATGTCTGCCAGTCACTCTTATCTGGGCTGGGATGCAGACGAGGGAAGGAAAGTAACGCATTGATAGAGATTGGCTGCTCATTTTTCGTCAGTAGCGCAGAATAGACCGGAGCCAGATATTCGTTACGGATAATTTGTTGTTGGTCGTGGTCTACCAATGCGTTCGGCATATTATAAATGGCAATATCATAGTTATCATCTTCCAGCTTAAAGTCTTCATTGTTGTGACCTAGACTTGAGAGCAAAATAATATCCAATTCAGGGTAGAGTGCTTTGAATGAATGCAAGCGGGGGATCAGCCAGCGTACGGCAAAACTCATTGCAACTTTCACTCTTAAGCTGCCATTTTGTTGGTTTTTAAGCTGACTAATGTTTTTATTTAGCTCGCTATACTGGCGGGTCAACAGCTGTGAGATTTCTTTTCCCGGGGCCGAGAGCTCAAGTGCTCTGTGGTGACGAATAAATAACGGAAACTCAAGATGTTCTTCTAGTTGGCGAATTTGTCTACTGACGGCACTCTGAGTGACATTTAGCTCTTGTGCTGCTCGAGTAAAACTCAGATGGCGCGCTGCTGATTCAAAGACTTTCAGGCCATTGAGCGATGACGGTAGGTAAGAATGCCTTTTCTTCATTAGAGATTCCTCTTCTTCAAACTGGATTCAGTATTCTTGCATGAGTTTAATGCATGCAAAGGTACTATAAATGTTGTTTGAATCACACTCTAATAAGTCCTACATTAGCCGGATATGTTGTATCCCCTTTTTGTAAGGACAAGAAATGAAGAAATTGATCAGCCTTGCTGTGCCGCTCATTATCTCGCAGCTGGTTGCCCAATTATTGGTATTTACCGATGTCTGGATGATGGCAAAGATGAGTATATTGGCAATCGCCGGTGGTGGCTTGGGGGCCGCGGTATACTCAATTATTTTTATGGTTGCTGGTAGTACTGTTGGCTGTGTCGCCAACTTAATCGCCATTTCGTATGGCAAGGCACAAAGCGCCCCTGAAAAAGGTGAGGTAGAAATAGGTATATCACTGAAAAGCGGTATATTACTGACAGTTATTATGACGCTTGCATTGCAACCTTTATTTTTCTTATTGCCTAATTTATTGCATGCAGCGAATCAAGACCCTCAAGCCGTTGTGATGGCAATGCATTATGTTGATGCGTTGAAATGGACGATGTTCCCTACATTGATGTTGCTGGTCTTGCGTAGTTTAGTCAGTGCCTTTGGCGATACTCGCTCAATCATGGTGATGTCACTGGCAACGGTTGTATTGAATGTACCATTTAGTTATTTTCTTGCATTCCACTTGGATATGGGGCTAGCCGGGTTAGGTTACGGCACCGCCTTGGCGGGCTTAATTGTGATGTTGGGCTACGGTTATTGGGTGTTTAGCCGTCCGAAATATCGCCGTTATAATCCTTTGAAACGGCTTAATGAATATAAGTTAGGCATTCTTCTGCCACTGCTGGCGATCGGTGTGCCGATTATGATCGCCACGATGTTAGAGCATGCATTATTTTCCACTGCCGCACTCTTAGCGGGTACGTTAGGGGCAGTGTCACTGGCTATTCATCAAATTGCGTTGCAGTGTTTAAATTTATCATGGAATATCGCATTCGGTTTTTCACAGGCGGCATCAATATTGGTCAGTCAGCACGTGGGCCGTCAGGAACCCGAAATGGTGAAACGGTATGCAAAACTGGGTTTATTGATGGTAACGGCTACCAGTGCAATTTTTGGTTTGCTAGTGAGTGTTAAACCTGAGTTTTTGACCACGATATTTAATGTAGAAGGCGATGCGCTGGCCACTGAGTTGGTTGCGGAGCTGCCTGGTGTGATGTTCATGGTCGCGTTATGTTTCGTGGTAGATGCCTGGCAACTGGCTGCGATCAGCATTTTGCGTGGGATGAAAGTGGTGAAGTCACCGACGATAACATCTGCTATTGGTTACTGGCTCATCGGTCTGCCATCGGCTTGGGTATTAATGCACATGATCGGACTAAGAGGGGTATGGGCCGGTTTGGGAATAGGTCTTGGTGCGACGGGTATTATGTTGGTGATCATTTTATGGCGAGAGCTGCGTAAGATGGAAGGTCGCATTGATCAGAGACAAGATCCAAACGGTACTGCCCATGAGGTTAGCTCTGTGCTGTTAACCTAGTTTTGATTTCGATACTCAAACGTACAAAAAAAACCGATGCGATTGATGCGCATCGGTTTTTTATTTCTCAAAGATATGATTTAGCGAAGGCGGAATACTTCGGTTTGCTTATCATTTTGTACATCACCGAAACTGCGAACAAATGGGCCTTGCTGACGTACTTCTGTGGGTAATTGGTCGATCATGTATTTTGCTTCTTCCTTGGTAGCGAAGTCGCCATAGATCACTGCATACCAGTGATTACCCTGACTCTTTTTCCAGTTAACCCAAATCGGCTGCTGGCCTGGGATGTGATTAATATAGTTCTTCACATCGGCTTGGCGTTCTTCCGTCAGTGCTAATACTTGAATCGTGAAGCGGTTCGGATTCAAATGTCCGTATGCTTCTTGTGTCGTCATGACACCGATACACTGACTTGCAGTATGCGTTGTATCTGTGCTTGAACAACCCGCGAGTAATAGCACGGCAACTAATGCAAAAATCTTTTGCATAAAATGTCTCCTCTCTATGTTCTTGTAATATGTAACTATGTTTTTATTTTTATGATGACGAGTCTATCAATTTAGGTAAGTGATTGATTCTATAAATACATCGTCAAGGCTTGTTTGCTCGTTATTAGAGCAACTCGCGTTCAAAATATAACCATTGCGAGATCTGATTAAAGTCAGACAGTGTAATTATTTGCTGCCAGTAGCGTGATATTTCATAAGATTGATTGCAGATTGTGCATTTATATTTGAAAAGTGAATATCTTAAGTGACTATTCTATAGGTTCTTTATTAAACTGTACATATATACAGTTAACTTGGGTATGCAGACAATGACGGCGATTCCTTTTTTTCTCGAAGCGGTAAGATGTGGCTTCCCTTCGCCTGCGGATGGTTATCAGGAGGAGTTAGATCTTGATAGTTATTTGATCCGTAATCCTAATGCAACTTTTATGCTCAAGGCTGCTGGTGATTCGATGGTGGGAGCGGGGATCTATGATGGCGATTTATTGGTTGTTGATCGTGCAGAGTCTGTGGTACCTGGTCGTATTGTGATTGTGCGCATCTATGACGAGTTTACCTGTAAGCGTTTGGTGCGCCATGATAATGCATGGTGGCTGAAAGCGGAAAATCCAGCATTTAAACCTTTTCCGATCCCGGAAGATGCTGAAATTTTCGGTGTGGTAACACGGAATATCCATAACTTGCTGGCGTGACGTAATGGCACAAATTAACGGTTATCGTGATCAAGTCTGGGCGCTGGTGGATGCGAAAAGCTTTTATTGTGCGTGCGAACAGCTGTTTGATCCTAAATTGGCGAATAAACCCGTCGTAGTGTTATCAAACAATGATGGTTGCTGTGTTGCACTATCAGAAGAGGCAAAAGCACTGGGGATCCAGCGTGGGGTTCCGTGGTTCAAAATCGAACGAGAAGCTCGGCGGCTGGGGGTTGAAGTCAGAAGTTCCAACTATACCCTTTATGCGGATATGAGCCGGCGTTTTATTGAAGAGCTTCATCATTTCTCGCCCTATGTTGAGCAGTATTCTATTGATGAAGCTTTTGTTCGGTTAGATGGATTTAAGTTAGATGGACTAACTCAGTATGGTAGTGACATACGTGAAACGATCTTTAGACATATCGGTTTACCCGTCAGGGTCGGGATTGGCGCGACCCCTACGTTAGCGAAGTTGGGCAATCAGGCGGCTAAGCGCTATGAAGGGCGGGTAAAAGGTGTGATTCAGATTGATACTGAGCATCGCCGTCATTGGTTACTTGAGCGCAGCGATATCCAGGATATTTGGGGCATAGGGGCGAAAACGGCAACCCGCTTACGCACTAGTGGTATTCAGAATGCATGGCAGTTGTCTGAAAAAAGCGCGCCTGATATGCGACGGCTATGGAATCTGGGTTTAGCGCGAACGGTATTGGAGCTACAAGGTGTGGCTTGCATTAATCCTGGAGATATTGATGAAAAGCGAAAGCAGATCATATCAAGTCGTAGTTTTGCTGCGGGGGTTAGTAAGCGGGATGAACTTAGGGCGGCTCTGGCTTTTCATTGTCAGCGAGCGGGTGAAAAACTGCGGCGGCAAGGCAGTCAGGCTTGTGTGGTTGGGGTGTTTTTACGCACAAACCGGTTTAAAGATTTGCCTCAGCATAATAAAAGCAGTGTCCGGGTATTATTGTGTCCCAGTCAAGATAGTTATAAATTCCTTGATTGTGCATTGGAGCAGCTTGATCAGCTTTATCGGCCAGGCTACGAATATCAGAAAATTGGGGTGATTTTAGATGAATTGAGTAATGCCAATAATGATCAATTTCAGTTTGATATGTTCGATACCAGTGCCGTGGAGGAAATGAAACGGCGTGATTTGATGGTGGTAACTGATCAGATGAATGCCAGATTCAAAAATGGAATTAAGCCCGCATCAGTCATTGGTTCGACAAATTGGCATATGCGACAGGCTTTTCGCTCCAATCGGTGGACGACGAGGATCGATGAGTTGCAAGTGGCTAAATGCTAAATGCTAAATACAAATGGAAAAGTATGTAACAACGTCATTATTAAATAGTACTAACTCAAGGAACAGATAAATTTAAGGTGAGTTATAGCTCGGAACTGAGTATTTTAAATTCATATTACTCAATAGGTTAGGTTTACTGTATGCGTCTTTCTGCTTTCTTTCGTTGTGCCATTCCCGGTGCTATCATGTTGACTGTTACAGGGTGTAGTACAGTATTACATACTGATGACGTATTGGCTTATCAAGTCAGTAACCCCATTTATCTTGACCGATATTATCAAGCCGATTGGTTTGAGGCCGATCAGCATAAACTTGAAGAAATTACTCTCCGCCAGTCAGATGGTCAGCTAAGTCGGGGTCTGCGTTTATCTGTAAAAGGCAGTCAAAATACCGTGGTTTATTATGGTGGTTCACCGTATCGAGAGAAGAGTAATGATATTGATATCATGGGGCAGTTTGCTTTCCTTGGCCTTAATGTCGTTACCTTCAAGAATCGTGGTATTGATAATGATGGTGAATGGCCGTCATTAGCGCAATTAAAACAAGATGCAGAGTCAGTTTATGATTACGTCCGTAAGTTGTATCCAGATGAATTTTTAATTATCCATGGTACTGCCATGAGTAGCTTCTGGGTTGCTGATATCGCAACGCAACAAGATGTACAGGCACTGGTATTAGAAGGGGCAGTGACAACGGTACAAGAGCTGGTGGATGAAAATAACAAGTTAGCATGGCTGCAGAAAGTTGATATAGCTGATGATCTTAATGCGTTGGATAATTATCAAACTCTTCAAGCCTTTGATGGGCCAGTCTTGTTACTTACAGCGGAAGATGATGCCGATGTACCTGCTGAATTAGCCGAGCGGTTATATGGAACATTGCCGACAATGAAGAAGTCTATCGCTCTGGTCCCCAATAGTGATGAGCAGGATTTATTACTCCATGATGACTCTCTTGCGGCTTATACGATGTTTATTCATAAGTATGGTTTTGAGTAATCTCAGCGGTGTTATAAAGCAGTTGTGCTAGTAAGATGTGTATTGAGAGTCCATTAACAATCATATAACAAAAGGTTATTTTATAGAGATAAAGTGAATTTCTGTTTATCTAAAACTAGATGATAATCACTGCAGATTAGTAAAGATTGATAGGCAGAAATATGTTTTTATGGATAGGGATTGTTGTCGGCTTATTGATTGCGTCGGCGTTTAATGCGGGATTAACCAGTGCGTTGTTTGATTTTTTCGCATTCTTAATTCTATTGATTCTTGGGGTACGAAGAGCAACCGCGTCCCATTCCACTAAAGGGAAAACCAGCATGCTTAATGAAAGCAATGAGCAATCGCCAGAGAAAATTGACCTCGCACCGTAACGAACGTTTTCATCACGGTGCGTTGAGTCGTTATCGAGATCTTGATTTCTTATTATCGCTGGTGGTCATTACGCAGTGTGTAAGATATAAGCCAACGAACTCCCACCAATAGAGACCCACAGTAAAAGACCTAGCAGCAAGGGTTTGAACCCAGCAGCGCGTAGCTTCCCAATGGTAATGCTAGAACCGATCAAAAATAAGCAGACGACCAGTAGACGTTTAGACGCAGTAAAAATAGCGTCATAAGCGGGCTGAAAATCCGGTAAAAAATGGGCGATCAAAATCGCTAAGCAATAGAAGACGATAAAAAAAGGAACCCCGATTTTTTTGCTATTGCCTTTAAACATTAATGCACTGAGAAACGCGACAGGAATGATCCACAACGCGCGAGCCAGTTTCAGTGTCGTTGCTGTTTTTAACGCCTCATCACCATAAGCTCCCGCAGCACCAACCACCGATGATGTATCATGAATCGCAATCGCAGCCCATGTACCAAAGGCGTGTTGGCTCATCTCGAAGAAATGCCCAATCACCGGGAAGATAAACAGTGCTATTGCATTGAGGACAAAGACAGTCGCTAATGCTAAAGAGATCTGTTCATCTTTTGCGTTGATTGCTGGGGCGACGGCCGCAATGGCACTGCCGCCACAAATCGCAGTACCTGATGCGATTAAGTGTCCGGTTTTTTGCTCGATACGCAGTGCTTTGGTGAGTACATACCCGAGCAACAAAGTACAAAAAATGGATGTAATGATCAGACCAAAGCCTTGCTTACTGGCCTCAATGGCTTGATCTAAATGGATCCCAAAACCGAGACCAATAATTGAATAGGATAATAGCTTTTTAGTTATCGAGGCTAAATTAAGCTGGGTGGGGACGATGCCGACAGTTGCAAGAGCAAAACCCAGCACTAAGGCAATAGGGGAGCTGATAAATGGCATCAGACAGATGAGGGCTACTGCGTAGTAGAGGAAATCTGACTTACGAGATTTAGCCAAAAAATTATGTAAAGAAGTCATTGAGAGTGGAAGACAGGAAAAGGATGACCATGATTATAAAGAGAAAAAAGGTTAAATGTGAGTTTAATATGCTGATGCCAGGGTTAAGGGTGACTTAACCTTATGTTCAATGATAAATAATATATATCATTGCATTACCTTGAGATGCAGTATTTTTCCCATTTTATCTAGTCATTTATTTTTTTATCCATCTGCCGGATGAGTTTTGGTAATAATGGCCCGCCTGAGTTTTTTCTACCGCTTTTTTATAAGCGAGATGGCTTACCTCCCGAACACTTAATCCGTGTGATACGGCGATTTTTTTGAATTTTGCGTTACGTTGGTTGTTCACCATGATGATCAATTGTCTTACTTCTTTAGACGGGATTGCTGTGGTAGCGGCAACAAAACCCGTATTGGCTTCACCAATCAAACCTTGAGTTTTAGCCTGCTGAAGATCTAATGCGAACGCATTGAAAGCGATGAAGCTAAAAATGAAGTATATCAGTAGACGTTTCATGGCATGCTCCCTGCCAGATTAAAAGACATCGCTGTCACTAAATAAGTCATCAATTTCCTGGTCAACTTTAATGCGAATTTCATGTTCAATTTTTACATTTAAGTTAACTTCAATAGGCTTATCCGGTGCGGTCACTTGAACGGTTGGGGTACAACCAGAAATGAAACCAACGGGTAACGAAATCACTATCACCAAAAGTATCGGAATGTAAGACAGCTTAAGTTGAATATCCATTAGCTACAACCTTGAAAGGGCTTTTTGTTTAAACGTATAAGCGCAATACAGCTACTCATCCACACCCATCTGCTTTAAAAACATACGTTCCAGCTTGGAAGCGTTAATCACACTTAATGTTTTTAGTAATGCTGGAATATTTTCTTGTATGCTGAGGTTTAAGTTCACTTGCCGTCCCGATAAAATATCAGGATTATGGCCTTTGAACGCCGCTCTCGCATTCATCTGTCCACTATTAGAGTAGTCTAGATCAACCTCCAACGTGTTGTAGTGATAGTTTTTGAGAATTTTACTGATCACCAGAAGGTTATTATTGCCCGCTGCTTCAATATTCTGATCGATGGCTGATCCTTCCTTGTACTTCAGAATCCCTCCGGGATAACGAGCTTGAAGTATGCCGTTTGTCACCACTGGCAAACCGTCGACAACCGCTAAAGGCAAGGTGCCATCCAATGTGCCTGTCATTACGATATCGCTGATGTCAATAGTGTCGATAAGTTTATCCAGCTTAATCCCATAGACCAAGAGAGGCATCGAGGGTATATCGGTTAAGCGTGAGGTGCGCACATTATGGACGCTGATTGCCCCCCCCATGAGATAGGCGTTGGCACGCTGCAATAGGTATAAAGGGGCTTGGGTGTCAAACTCGAACACGGCAAACAAGTTCTCAAGTAGTATTCCTGCATTGAGGTACCCGGCATGCAGACTGATAGGGTGAATTGTTCGGATCCCCTCTGGTGTGAAGGCGGTGGTAATGGACACATTGAGATCCGCAAAGTGTATGTTATGGATGTACCCTCCTAGATTATGGGTAAATAGAGCGATGTTTCCATGCCACTGATTGTTGGTTAATTTAATTCTGGATTCAACGCTGATGCTTCCTGTATAGAGATCGTACTGAACGGGGATCTTAGGCAGATAATGTTTCTTCAATGATTGTTCAGCTGTGAATTTCACCTCGTTACGATGTAACTTAATGTCAGCTTGTGATTGAGTAATGTTGTAGCCGATACTGAATAACAGCAGTTCAGTTTGCTTGGCAGTAAGTAGTGAGCCATCAATCCCCAATATACTGTTGTTGAGTGTAAGCTGACCGATTGATTGTAATTTTGGCAGGTGTTGTTTGTTTTGACTGAGCTTGAGACCAACATGGTAATTCGTTTCTAGTTTGGTTTGTAAGTGACTGTCAGAGGTTTTTATGCCTGAGGTCTTTGGGGTTGGGGATATTTTGTTAGACGTTATCTGATCGGATGATATAGGGGCAGACCGTTGTGCGGACACGAGGTTGAAATCTGAAAGCACTAGGGTGAACTGCCCAGTATACCGTTGAACGGGTAATTTGCTCTTTTTGTTTCGTTTCTGTTGAAGAGATTGTGATGTGTCATCGTTTATAACTTGTTGGGCTGATAGCTTACCATTTAGGGTTATGGCTGGTGTGCTCGTTGCTTCAATCGCCAGAGATTGTTGTGAATTTGGACTGAATGGTTGGCTGAACTGTATACGTTTAGCGTGTAATGATAGATCGTGTGCCAATGCTTCAGTCCATTTTTCACCGAAATCAAAGCGCATCTGACGAACGGTAATCGTATTGTTGTTCAGTGCCATATTTAGTACTTTATTTGACCAATCAACCTCAAGATCACTATGAAGGGCAATATCGTCGAGAGCGGTTGTCGCTACAGGATAGAGGTTATTTAATCTTACATCGATCTGTGATTTTGCGTTACAGTGTAACTGACTCGGGCTGTCATCTCGTTTGGTGACTGCTTTATCTGTTGCTGTATATGGCTTTGGTGATTTTGATGTCGATGTTGGCGATGTGGCTAATACTGGGAATATGCATTGTGCGTCAGCGAGTTTCATGTCTAACTCGCCAGTTAACTGAGGACTACCAATACGCAATCTTTCGATGTAATTACGGCTCGTTTTATTAACGGGTAAGCCGATTTTGATAATGCCATTATTGTACTCGGCGCTTAATGACAATGTGCCATCAGTCTGTAAAGTTAGTGATGAAATTGACCTGTCAGCGGTGTGATGATCATGCCGACTATCGGGGGAATGTGCAGTTAAGGCCGGATGCGTAAATGCAAACTGATTTAAATGAATATCAACCGTTTCAGGTAACGTGACCGTAATTTGATAGCTTGCCTGATCGACGTGCTGAAATTGTTTAATTGGTTGGTTTTGATTGCGATCGTTCAACGTAAGGTTGGTTTGCGTTGCGGTGACCGTAATAGGTTTGAAGAGAACGGCATGGGGTAACCCTATCAGTTTAAATTTATTAGCCAGGGCCTGAGGGTGTTTGAGGTTGGTATCACAAATAAGTAATTTAGGCAGTGGGCTCGAGAAGCTTACCTGTGCATGGCAATCCAAACTATTACCGTGATGACCTGTAAGAGTGGCGGACAATTTCGCCTCGCTCTTTCCTTTATGCTTGATTAATACATTTATATCGTAAGGGTCAGGCCCTAAGGCTCTACCTTTTAAATGAAATTTCGCCTGCCTATCAGGCTTGTTCATTCGAAATTTCGGGGTTTCAAGCACAACGTGAGATTGAATAATCAAGTTGCCATAGGTCAAGCTGCGAATGCGGAGTTTTCGAAAGGGTAATTGAGCCATACTTGCAATGGCTTGCCCTAAGTGTAGCCCTTGGTGGGTATCATCGAGTTTATCAATAAATTCTGGCAGGTGCAGAGGTTGGGCGAGACTAAGGCTATCCCCTGAAACCTTGATTGTGGTTGATGGTTGGCTTAAATCCATGATTAAAGTGAAGTCTTGACCTGACTGTTGAAATTGCGGGTCGATAGTTGGCCACTGAGGCTGGATATGAGCAATGTGCAGCGCAAGGGGAATATTGTTTCCTTGCCAGCTTATGGAAAACTGCGCTTGATTGAGCGTGATGGGGTAAGCGGTGGTATGAATATCTTGCGGTAGGAACAAGACAAATTCTGCATGATGGGCAACGCCCGTGATAGTGGTATAGGGGGCGGTTGTTAAAATAAGATTTAAGTCATCGATCTGTTGGGTAAAAGGCGCCTGATTACGTCGAGAAAAGCGGGCTGTCGCATGACGGGTATGAGCGCTAAAAACATAAGGTGGAGATAAATCTGTAAGGTTGAAGTGAATATCAGTAAACGTGATGGTGCTGAGCGAAAGATCTTGCTGCAGAAGTGCTTTCTGGATACTGGGTGTGAGATTAAGTTCCACAATGGGGGAGCGTAGCCGCCAGGACGTATCAGAAATGGCGCTGTCTTCATCAATAAAATGTTCAAATGTCAGGTCTTTTATCGTAAGGGTATTTTGATTAATGGCGATAGATAACTCACTGATCACCATTTTATGACCAAGACTGATCCCTGATATCGCATTGATAGTAATCCCTTTTGATGCCAACCAGAGTGGCAATACTATCGCTGGGATAATAAGCAGACAAAGTAAAAATATCAGTCCATACATAAACATCCGTACATATCGGCGTCGGCCGATAGTCGGTGGCATCGCTTGTTGCGACTTGGTTTGATGGGGTAAGGGCGTTAATTCGTTATCCATTAAATAATCAGCAGCATCTATCCATTTATCATCAGCAGTACCATTAAGCATAAACGCTGACTGAGAAGTTGACGTAAATATCGATTAAAGCAATTGTTTTTGATGCCGCAGGAGTAGGCGAAGCGCGATATTATTCTGATTGTAAAGTCATGAAATACTCAGCATAAAATATCGATAAGATAAAAAGTGACTGAATTGTCATTATTTTTTATTGTTTTTTTTCTGTGGTTCTCATTACAACCTGATCGCCGCTAGTAGTGAAAATGAAATATTTATCTACATATTTGCCATTACTTAGCAAAATCCTTTTATTGTACTAATTAGCTAGGTTGATCATTAGTCCTGAAACTGAGAAAAAGGAAGCTGCAATATGGATATAACAATAAAAACAGGAAAAAAACATGACAGACACAACACCAGAACAACCTGCTGCCAATAAACTATCCCGGCTTAAGGCATGTATTCACTCGTTAGGTCCAGGGATAATGATGGCAACGGCTGCCGTGGGGGGCTCGCACCTTGTTTCGTCAACTCAAGCAGGGGCGATATATGGCTGGCAACTTGCTGCGGTGATTTTATTAGTCAACTTGCTTAAATACCCGTTTTTCAGGGCTGGTGTGCAATACACCATGGGCACCGGAAATAGCCTGATTCAAGGTTATGATGGTATGGGGCGTGGCTATTTGTGGGTATTTACCGCGCTGAGTGTGATTTCTAGTGTGGTTAATACCGCCGCATTACTGCTATTTAGCGCGAGTTTACTGGGGTATTTTCTTCCCGTGACGCTGTCACTACCAGTGCTGTCTGGTATTGTTGTTATTGCTTGTTTGGCGATCTTAATTGCCGGTCACTATAAAGCACTTGATGGGTTATCAAAAATCATTATGGCAGTATTGGTTATCGCAACCGTCACCGCCGCTATGATTGCGGCGGGGAACGGCAGTGTTGCCCCTGCGGATTATCAATCACCCTCAGCTTGGTCTATTGCCTCTATTGGCTTTATCGTTATCATGATGGGTTGGATGCCAGCACCCATTGAAATCTCCTGTTTAACTTCTTTGTGGTTAAAGAGCCAGCGAAAAGAGCAGCAAGTCACAGAGCAATCTGCGTTATTTGATTTTAATGTCGGTTATATTGGTACGGCGATCCTTGCGGTGGTGTTTCTGGCATTGGGCGCACTTGTTTTACATGGTTCAGGTACAGAACTAAAAACGTCAGGGATCGGTTTTTCCCATCAATTAGTGAGTATGTATGCATCAACCATTGGCGAGTGGTCGCGGTATTTGATAGCAGTGGTGGCCTTCTTCTGTATTTTTGGCAGTACAATTACTGTGATTGATGGTTATGCGCGAGCATTGGCGGAGTCACAATTATTGTTACAGAACAAACCTCTGGGTCAACGTCGTTGTCATAACATTTGGATGTTGTTCATTAGTGCTGCTGCAATGGGGATCATTCTCTTTTTTAGTTCGGCACTGATGCCATTGCTGGATTTTGCAATGATTCTTGCGTTCATGACCACACCTGTCTTTGCTTTGCTGAATTACCAGTTGGTTTCTAATACCGATCTTCCGCCTGCATTGCAATGGTCGCAGAAAATGAAAGTGCTATCATGGATTGGTTTAACCTATCTATTTGGTTTTTTAGCTGTATTTATTTGGTGGAAGTGGTTGATGTAAGTGAGAGCAGTGGCCTGGAAGTTATAACTCGATAAAAAAAGGCCGGATACAGACAGGACGATATTGGTATATCATTGTGTATCCGGCAGATTCCATGTTACAGATATAATTATAAGAATTCTTTGTTAGTGCTATTTGCCTTATTATCGCCAAACAGGTGAAGGCAATTATCCTGCAAGAGCGGGTTCACTTACCCCTTGTTGCATTCTTTCTTCAGTACGTATCTTTTGTCGTTGGCTCGCAATGTCTACATTACTATTCAGTAGTTCAATGGCATCAAGTAAGGATTGATGGACGGTTTCTGTGTTACCCGCATCGACGGCGCATAAGGCACGAAAAAGCATTTTTTGAATGTGAGACAACTGTTTGTTCGCATGTTCAAGTTCAATAGACTCAATGGAGATAATCTGATTGAATCGCTGTATTGTGACTGCATTTGGCACAACGGCTCGGTTTGCCATCAGTTGTGAGTTACAGTGTTTAAGATAAGTAAGCGTTTGAGATAATGATCGAGAAGCGTGTTCCATTACAAAATTCCTTGTTAAGACATTCTCGCTGAAATGATCACGCTGCTGTTGTCTGTTTATACAAAGCGCGTCATTTTTGATCTTGCTTTACGTTCTCAGTTGAATCTAGTGCATTGAAAAAGAAGGAATATTGGCGTAGATCAATTTCATGTGAATATAATGGGAAGACGTGGGTTGTTTTAATCAATAATATGACTAACTTATCATCTCAGTTAGAAATTTTACGGGGATTATACGTGTTATAGTGAATAGATATTCTGTGATGTGAATAAATCGTGCTATGCCGTTTATGTTGCTTTCAAAGATTAGGAGAATACGTGAATAAATTACTGTCTTTTGAGGCATTGATGGTACTTGATGCTATCGATCGGCGCGGTACGTTTGCTGCTGCTTCTGAAGAACTCGGTCGTGCGCCGTCATCTTTGAGCTATCAGGTGCAAAAACTTGAACAAGATTTGGATTTAGTGATCTTTGATCGTTCTGGTCATAAAGCGGTGTTTACCAAAGCCGGGCGGTTATTATTGGACAGAGGCCGTATATTACTGACGGCGGCTGATGAAATGATTTCAGATGCCAGTGCGCTTGCCCATGGTTGGGAACTCGATATTACCATCGCTTATGATGGTCTGGTTAAGCTTGAACATCTCCTCCCGTTAGTGGAAGGGCTTGGCAAACAAAGTAAAACACGACTTCGATTTCGTGAGGAAATTTTAGCCGGGAGCTGGGAGGCATTAGCGCAAGATCGGGCAGATATTTTAATCGCATCCACACACAATATGTCACCGACCGATTTGAAAATTAAGTCGCTTGGAAAGATTAAAACAGTGTGGGTTGCGCACCCCGATCACCCTATTCACCAACATGCAAATCCATTAGACCCAGCGGTTAGAACGCAATATCGCGGGATAGCAGTGGCCGATACAGCCAGAAATCTACCGCCAATAACCTACAATATTCTCGACGAACAACCATTACTGACGGTAAGCACCATGAGTGACAAACTCCTCGCTTTAAAAGCAGGCTTGGGTATTGCGACCTTGTCATATAGCTATGCGAAAGAGGCGATAGAATCCGGCGAGTTGGTGGTCATTGGCGACGCGCCTGCATACGAAATTGAGATCGTTATGGCGTGGAACCGAAGTAGTATGGGTAAAGCAAAAAGCTGGTGTATTGAGCACATCGAGAAGGTGTGGAATAAGTATTATTAGGTGATGTGGGCCAGCACGTCCCTACGGATTTAAACAGGCTGCTAAGGTGGACATTCACCTGTTTATTTGTCCTGAATCGTACGTGCTGGATTTCATTGGCTATGGTTGCTGGTGGCTTGACTCCAACGGGAGTTGCATTTCAACAACACCATCTTCCATCTGAATATCAATATCAAAGCCCACTTTTTGTGCCAGCATGATCATGCCTCGATTTGCAGGCATCGTCATACCGGTAATACGTTGTAGCCCCGTTTCTCGGCAATAACGGATGATCTTATTCATCAGAATTCGCCCGAGTCCAACACCTTTGAGATCAGAACGAACTAGGATGGCAAATTCCGCATCGATGTTATCGGGATCAGAGAGAGCGCGTGTGACACCAATAATGGATTCTTCTAACTCGCCATAGACATTCATTACCTCACGGGTCGCCACAAAGGCCATTTCACGGTCATAATCAATTTGAGTGAGGTTCGCGAGAGCTTCGTGATTCAATTCACCCACGTCAGAGAAAAAACGTTTATAAAGATCGTCAACTGAAACTTGCGAAATAAATTGCGCATGCTTGGGTTCATCTTCTGGCAGAATGGGGCGTAGCAGTATCATACTGCCATCTTTCAGGGTAACGTGTTCTTCATACTCTTTGGGATAGGGTCGGATAGCTAATCGCTCAGCTTTATTGCCTTTAAATATAGCGATGGTCATTGAGGCATCAATCACGGTCATCTCATTGCCTGAAGCCAGTAAAGGATGGATATCAAATTCTTTGATTTCAGGACAATCAATGATGAGCTGTGAGATTTTAACCAGTAGCTTACACAGCGCGGGTATATCAATACGATCTGGCAAGCTACGCTGTTTAATTTTGCCGGTTTTGATGGCATTGATGACCATATAGCGTGCAAGCGCCATGTTTAAGGGGGGGATCGCAACGGCTGCGTCTTTGTGAATGTCCCATTCGGCGGCATCTTCACCCAATAAGATCACCGGGCCAAAAACAGCATCGTTATGAACTGAAACTCTTAACTCCTGTGCGCCAGCGCGTTTGGCCATACGTTGAACGAGCAAGCCATCGATACGCGCTTGAGGATAATCAAGTGAAACACGATCTAGAATAGCTTGCGCGCCATTGGCAACTTCAGTGGCATTACGAAGATGGAGTAAGACACCGTGTACTTCTGATTTATGGCGAATATCTGGAGACCGTAATTTTATCGCGACAGGGTAGCCGATCTGCTCGGCTATGTGGGCGGCTTCAGCTGGGTCCTCAGCGATCCAGGTTGGTAACGTCTTAAACCCGTAGCTTTCCAGCACCGGTCGAACTTCATGGGTTTCGAGATGGCAAATGCCTTGTGCCAGTAAATGATTAACGACGTCATGTACATGGCGAGGATTTGCTTGGATTTCACCATAAGAAACAGGGGTTTCCATCAGCTGTTTCTGGTTGCGTCGATACTCGACTAAGTGCATGAAGGCGGATATTGCGCTTTCTGGTGTTCGGTAAGCTGGGTAACCCGCTTCAGTGAATGTGTTTCTCGAGCGTATCGCTTCATTTTCGCCTGCCCAGTTGGTTAAAATATTAAACTTCCGACTCCTAGGATGATTGTTAAGTACATCAACAAGGCGTTTTGCTGTAGCGTTACCGGGCGCTATTGCAGAGGGGGAATGCATGATGAGCAGCGCATCAAAATCGTCGCTATCAAGCAGAATATTGACCGCTTGTTCGTAGCGGGTGATATCGGCATCACCGATAATGTCGATTGGGTTTGCGTGTGACCAGCAAAAGGGCAGCACAGCATCAAGTTTAGCGATTGTATTGTCACTGAGTTGCGCCAATTTTCCGCCGCGATCGGAAAGCGCATCAACAGCCATAATGGCAGGGCCACCGCCATTGGTCAGTATGGCTAAACGCTCACCCCGAAGCGGTACAGAATGCGCGAGTGTTTCTACTGCAGCAAATAGCTCATGGGTGTTATTAACACGGAGCATCCCCGATCGTCGTATTGCGGCGTCATAGACGGCATCTAGCCCCGCAGATCCGCCTGTATGTATGGTAGCGGCAGCACTACCAGCTCTGGTTCGGCCACTTTTAACCACCAAAATACGTCGATTCCTTGCAGCAGCCCGTGCTGCTGACATAAAACGACGTGCATCTTTTACAGAATCAATATAGAGCAAAATAGCTTCTGTTTTACTGTCGCGGCAAAGTCTATCAAGTAGTTCAGCGAAATTGATGTCACAGGCATCCCCAAGAGAAAGAAACGTAGAGAAGCCGATGTTTTTATTTTTGGCCCAATCAAGAATAGTGGTGCATACCGCCGCTGACTGAGAAATAAAGGCAATATTGCCTCTATTGGCAGCTATGGGTGAAAAAGAGGCATTTAGATTAAGCCAAGGTAAGATCAACCCGATACTATTGGGGCCGACAAGTCGCATATTGTATTGTTTAGCGATTGCAAATATCTGATCCTCTTTCGTTGTACCATCGCTGTTGTAGAGGGTGTTCATACCTGCAGCCAGTACGATCGCAACTTTGACGCCTTTTTCACCTAATTGTCGAATCACTTCCACGTTCCGGTGAGCGTTTGTACACACAATGGCAAGATCAGGAACTCGTGGCAGGCTATCGATGGTGGGATAGGCTAGAACACCTGCAACGGCATCATATTTAGGCGTGACAGGCATAATTGGCCCATGAAAACAGCCCGATAATAGATTCCGGATAACAACATTACCTGCCCGTTCGGGATTATTAGACGCACCAATTACAGTGATAGATTGCGGTTTAAGAAGTTTGTCTATTCCGTCCATGGCTCGACTCTTTTATTGGGCAATGCCAAGAGTGTAACGAATGCTAGAGCGAGTTTCTGACTATCTTGCAGGAGCTGTGATCAAGGACTAGATATCAAGAGTGTAACAATATTTTTAGTAAGCAACTGATGTCCTTATCAGTTGCTAGCAGGCTAAAGGCAAGAGAGCGGGATTAAATCTGATAACGAGATTTATCACCAATATCGTAATGAAGCGGCATGCGCCATTTGGCAAAAGCGGCGACGGCAAGCAGAATGGCCCCGGACATACTAAAGGCAATGCTAATTTGATCCTGACCGAAAACAGTACAAAACCAAAAGCCAGCCAGCGCTACCGGTGTGAGTAATAACGCTTTGACCTGGAAACAAAAGTATTCTTTGATGGCTAACGCACTAAATGCAAACAGGGCTGCACCTAATGCGAGTGGTTGCCAGAGCCCTAAGAGTAGCCATACGGAAGCAAACAGTCCGCTCCCGAGGATCAGCCAACGAAAGCGCTTATCATAAATGTGAACGGTCGTGGTGGCGAGCAACGCGGTAATGACTAATGCCGTCGTTGCAAAGTGTGGCTCCCATGCAACAATGGACATAATGCCTGCAGAGGCGGTAAGCGCAGAGCGATACAGTAAGACAGTTAATCTGTCTAACATATCAAGTTCGCTCTGAATATGAGGATCTGCCATGATGGGCTCCTATCGATAAGCAGTATGATCGTAAAGGAGTATATTACGCTGTTTTGATGTGACGTAGGACAGATAGTTATTGAATTATCTTGAAGTTAGGCTTGAATGGCGTAAATTCAGACGGCAAAATAGCACAAGAATTTCAATCTGGCAGAAAATGATGAAAAAACTAGCCGTATTAGCCGTAGCTACGGTATTAGCGGGATGCGCATCGGATACACAATTAACGCAGTTGGTTAGCTCTTCATCTGAAGAAGTGTATAGCGGCGGGCAGAGTGAGACGATAATTAACAACGACGACTTAACCGTTTCGAAGAACATTGCAGAAAGTGAAGTAGTGATTCAAGATCAAACTGTTGAGGCCACGCCAGCGAAGAAAACGCAAGTACTTGTTAACGATCATGTTGAACAACCAAAGCCAGTCATTTACAAATATGCTGAGCCTTCACAAAGCGGTTATACTATTCAGGTATTAGCGCTAAGTCATAATAAAGGATTTACTAACTACGTTAATAAGTTGCCGTCAGATCAGCCTGTATGGATGAATGAAAAAGACTTACATGGTGTACCATGGTTTACTTTGTTATATGGACATTTTGATACCAAAGATCAGGCTCGCCGTGCATTAAAAGCACTGCCACAGGATGTGCTGGACTTTGGGCCATTTATTCGAGATTTAGCCGTCATTAAAAAATCGCCGAATCCGAAGCTTACAAAATTACACTAACTAAACAAATCACTCGTATTAAAAGCAGCTAATAAGGCTGCTTTTAATATATTTTCATCAGGGGCATGAGTCTCTCGTGCAGTAAAAACAGAGTTAAAGGCTTAATCAAGCGGATTTGTTGGTTTTATGCCCAGCTTAAGCAAAAATCATTGCAAGAATTCGAGAATCTAAGCGATATGTGGTGCCATCGTGCGCCATTTTTTATTACTATTAGCTCAGATATTCAAGCAATATAATGTTGCTGTCCTAGGCGGCCAGTGACTAAGACAAGGGATGATAATGAGCTCAATCCATGTATTACTACTTTGTGGCGGCGGTGCAGCTGAACACGAAGTTTCTCTCGTATCTGCAAATTTTGTTGAGCAAAATCTTCAGCAGATTGATGGTATTCGCTATACCCGTGTTGAAATGAAGTCAGATGGCTGGTTTAACGTGGAAGGCGTTCCATGTCAGCTGAACCTTGATCGCAGTTTATTAATTGGTGATGACCGCATCAATATTGATTATGTGATTCCATGTGTTCATGGTTTTCCAGGTGAGACGGGCGATCTACAATCTTTCCTTGATATGGCAAAATTACCATACTTAGGCTGTGGTGCTGAAGCAAGCACGAACTGCTTTAATAAGATCACGTCTAAGTTGTGGTTTGATGCATTGGAAATTCCCAACACACCTTATGTTTTCCTGAGTGAAAACAGTGAAGCGGCTCATTTTCAGGCGGAAAATGCACTGGCTAAGTGGGGGACGATTTTTATTAAAGCTGCTTGTCAGGGATCATCTGTTGGTTGCTACCGTGTAACGGATAAAGCAGCCCTTGCTGATGCCGTGAATGCTGCGTTTACGTATTCAGAGCAAGTGCTAATTGAAAAAGCCATTAAGCCTCGAGAGCTTGAAATTGCGGCATATCAATACGGTGACGAGTTGGTCATTACTAAACCTGGCGAAGTAACATGCCCTGATGACAAATTCTATAGCTATGAAGAGAAATACAGTGCGGACAGCCATTCAACAACGATGGTTGAAGCTACGAATTTAACGGATGAGCAAGTTGAATTGCTGCGCGGCTACGCACGTAAAGCGTTTGTGCATCTGAAACTTAAAGACTTATCTCGTATCGATTTCTTCTTAAGTGAAGATAACGAAATTCTACTTAATGAGATTAATACCTTCCCTGGTATGACACCCATCTCTATGTTTCCGAAAATGCTGGAGAATCATGGCCACAGTATCAAGATATTCCTTGAACTGGCCATTAAAACAGCTATAAAATAACAAAAAAGCCGGGATAAATTATCCCGGCTTTTTTTGTATATACTAATGCTATGAATTGATCGTTATTGGTTCCTGAATCAAGCCACTTAAACGGTTCAATGCGTCAGAATCCGAAGGGAAAAATGCTCACAGAAGAAGAAAAAACGTATCATTTCAAGCGATTACAAAGTCGAAATTATAAGGCTTCACTATTGCTAGAGGGGATACACCTTGACCCAACAGAGAAGCCTCAAAAGCATGGTATGCAAACAGAGGCCAAGCTGATAGCGGAATTAAAAGCACGATATGCGAGATAAGTACGGTGTAGACCATGATCCTGATTGTTACCCTGGCACGAATGTGCTGATAAACTGCTTATCAATCCAGGATGAAGCGAAGTTAGAAGCGGCAGAGCGTGACTTTACTCGTGTTCGTGCTCAACACTTTGACCCCGCTTTCAATCAGTTCACATTTGCCTATTTGCAACAGATACATTTTACACTGTTTCAAGATCTTTACTCTTGGGCAGGACAACCTCGACAGGTCGATATCACCAAAGGGGAGACGCGTTTTTGTCATTGGAAAAACATTGAACGTGAAGTTAACAAGTTATTAGGGCAACTTGAGAAAGAGGATTTTCTTTGTGATCTAGCGCTTAGCGAATTTATTGAACGCATTGCGGATTACTATTGCGAGCTCAATGTTATTCATCCGTTCCGTGAAGGGAACGGTCGAGTTCAGCGGATATTTTTTGAAATACTGGCTATTAACGCTGGCTATGAAGTTTGTTGGGAAGGAATCAATCTCAAAGAGTGGGTTGCCGCAAACCAAGCGGGTTACTTTGGTGAACTACAACCCCTTGAGCACTTGTTCAAACGTATCACGGTACCGATTGATCACGATAAAGGCTATGGTGAACATTGGAATGATGCTCCTCAATAGTAGTTAAAAGCCGATTGTGACTAATAATATAAGACGCTAACGCACTATAACTAATTGTATGAAGTTTACTAATATCCAATATCGAGAACACTAAACATAGGCTAAGTGTAAAAAACGGTTAGTTTTCCCATGGTTTCGGCTTGATGAACTTCGCTACTTCTTTATCGTGACGATCTTTATTCCCAACATATTGCGCAGGCATTGCAGGACTTTTCCAGCGTCCTTGCTCTTGAATTTCGTTAATAGACAATCCAGAATCCGCTAGATCTCTTGCGGCTCCAACACGTGGTGATTGCCCTGAGAACAAACCTGATTGCGGCATACCTAATTCATCACTGGCTCGACGAAAAACTCGGTAAATAGAGGAGTGGTCCAGCGGACTGTCACCAATGTTGCTATGTCTATCAATACGTCGAAAGACATAGCCAGCACAGATCATACTAATCACTAACCAACGTTGAAGGGCTTTTGATGAAATACGGCTTAACGCTATAGTGTTTGGGCCCACATTAATGTCAATTAACCCATTAGGATGCACATACAAACAATCAACCGTGAGAGCAGCAAGCTCGCTGCGCTTTAACATCGCCTCAAACATTACCGCCCAAATAGCAACGTCTCGAATATCTTTCGGTTTAGTCGACAATTCAAATCGAAAAATAAGCGTCTGAAGATGTTCATCACGGAAAGCAGAGGCATTTTCGTAGTCATCATGCTTTTCAAGCTGCTGTTTTTTCATCGCTAATCGAATTTCTGTCTTCGCGCACGGGTCGGGGAGATTGTGGCAACGATGTATCAGTGAGATAGTCACCATATAGCGTTTAAGACTAGCCAGCTTACGTGATTTTGCCATTTCGTCAATGTAACGATGAACGGTATCAGCGGTGGCTGGTAATGCGGATATTTGACATTCATGACAGAATGCAAGAAATCGATTCCAGTCAGTGTTAAAAGAGATCAGTGTATTGGGTGCATATTGTTTGTGAGTTAATTGATTGATGGCATCTGTTGTCAGCAGAGGAACACTAAAAGATTTAATACTGCTGATGCATTTTTGTTCATCCGCTATAGGGGTCAAAGTCTTTGCCATCATGCTATCCTAATGCATTATAACTTTTTATACTGACCTAATAATACATGCAAATTAGTAATAATTAAATATATTGCACTAGATAACAATTATGTGCTCAACGAAAAGACAAAAAGCTAATTTAGTGCTTCAATATGAGCTCACTTCATGAGAAAGTTTTAAGTAAACCCGTTCAGCTCGATGAGGCTAATATGAAGAAAAGGCTGTTCCACAGAGGTCATAATATAGAAAATGCCTCAGGCTCTCCAGATGATTGGAAGACTTTTATTAACGGTAATCCTGTTGTTAGCAAACTGACATTAGTAAAAAAAAGCATTGACTGGTGGTGCGACATGAAAGCCTTCATGCCACCAGAGAAATTCATAGGTGTTGGTAATACGGTGAAGCAGGGCAGTCGTAAAGTTGAAGAATATAAGGGGTTTAAGCTCTTTAACGATACAGGTGAAACGAATCAGTGGTATGTTATGTTAGGTGGTAAATTGCTCAAGGGATCACCTGCCGCCATAAAAAAACATTTGGACCTTGTTCTGCTGAAAACACAACAACAGCAACGGCAATAAATAAGCGCCCAAAGATGAGCGCTTATTGATTTTCACTCAAGCTATCTTAGCGTTTACTTGAGATAGCTTGCGTTAGTTATTAATCTGAATCGTCTGTTTTATCAACATCTACAAGATAATCATTGCTTAGCCAGTTGCGTCCGATAAGTAATTTGTATTCCAACTTACTGCGGTCGCGTAGATTTACATTGACCGTTTTATGTTCGCCGTTCCAGCCAAGATCCATTTTTACAGCGTAGCGTCGCTCAACGCCTTGCGCATTTCGAATCTTGCTTACCTTTACAATTCTGCCTTTATATTTGGCTTCTTTACCTTTGCCATTAACAGTTGTGAACTCCACCATGTGGCCTAAGTGATCACGCATATTGTCGCTGTCACTATCATCACCAATGACTTTTATGTCTTTTGCATTGATCGAGGTTGTCGCGGCACCAGTATCGATGCGCGCAAGATAATCCATATTGAGTTCATAGACTTTGATTGTTTCTACCTGACCAACAATCGATTTTCCACCATCACATTTTGAGTCAGCCAAAGCAACATCGATATTCACAAGAGACAACAGTAACAATGTTGGAATGAAAAGTTTCTTCACGAAAACTCCTTCTGGTTCAAAAACACCGTGATTGTGCCATTCACGTCATGAACGTGAAATGAATTTTTTCTGTATCTATGAATACTAGTTAATTTTGAGCAAATCACGAATTTCAGTACAACTCTCGGAAGGCGTTTGGAAATGAAACACTTGAAAGCCTAGTTGCTTTGCAGCGGCTAAATTTGCGGGCTGATCGTCAATGAACAGTGACTCGAAGGGAATAAGATCAAAACGTTGGGCTAACAGCTCAAAAATCTCAGGTTCAGGTTTAAGCAGCAGTTCTTTACCCGACACAAGACCACCATCAAATAAGCTGTACAGGCCATGTAACTCATTCAATTTTTCAAAAAAAGCGCTACTCATGTTGGTGAGAAAGTACACTGACAGATCACTATCAATTAACTGAAGAACTAATTGCTGAGTTTCGCCGATCAGCGTGAGGCTTTTTTGGATGTGTTCCAAAAAATCTTCTATACGTGATAATGGTAGATTAGTCCTAGCTGCAAACTTTGGTATCACTTCAGCCATTAGCATGGTACCACGGTCGAGAGATAACCAATCCGGATGGCCTAACACATGATTAAGTAATAGATCTTGCTCTTCAGGTGATTGAGTGAAGGTTGCAACAATCTGTTTTGGTTGCCATTCAAACAATACCGCACCAAAGTCAAATATGACGTTTCTTATCATAACTGTTTCCGTTACAGTACAAGCGTTACTAATATTCTGGTTCAGGTAGTCGTGAAGTGAGAACTTTATGACGGGTCCTGGCTCACAGATTCAAGAATATATACGAGATTTTCCTATGAACGATAACAGCCGCTTAGTATTTTCGACGGAAACAGGTCGCATTAAAGAGGACAAGCCTGCGCCACAGCGTCCACAAGGTGATGGCATTGTCCGCATTCAACGTCAGACAAAAGGCCGTAAAGGCAAAGGTGTTTGCATCATTACCGGCTTAGATCTTGAAGATGCCGCTTTAAAACTGCTGGCAGCTGAATTGAAAAAAGTATGTGGCTGTGGTGGTTCAGTAAAAGATGGCACTATTGAGATCCAAGGTGACAAGCGCGATGTCATCAAAGCAGCCCTTGAGAAAAAAGGCCACACCGTCAAACTAGCTGGCGGTTGAGCATCAATGTTGGCAACAGCATTTACAACAAACCCGAGTTAAGCTCGGGTTTTATTTTTACGTTAGACAAGCATTCAATGGCGCTTTTCAGGTAATAACAAAATATTGTTGTGCAAGAATGCGTAGCGTCCGCAGAACAACAATATTGATGGTTATTAGCTATTTTATGGTAAATAAAGAATACTGTTAAATACTCAATCTTCCATGGACCATGACCATAGCAAGACAATTACAAAACCATAAAAGAAGGTTGTCTGTAGTGATGAAGAGGTAAGCCATAGAGATTTATCCATATAAAGCACAAACCTTATTTAACATAAGGTACATAATGCGCACCGAGGGGTCGAAATTTAACATTAAAGCCAGCCAATGAGTCAGCCCTGAAATATTTGTATTATTTCGCTAATTATCCTTTGGAAACAGTTATTTAAAATGGTTTCTTGTGATTTCAGATGACTAGCTATCGCTGTATAACGTGGCGACTCACGACAGACACTTTTGTCGATGATGTCCAAACGTTCCGGTTTAAGGCTGTTTAATAGCGAACAGCTATTGTTTTCACAAAGATTAATCGGAAAAAACTTTCATCTAATAATTAAAATTGTGAGGTTCATCATGCTGCATGAATCATTCAAACGGCTTTTCTGGCTCCATTTCGAATCAATCCCTGAAGCGGCGGCTTGGTTTCATGTCCGTCCGGTGACGGTCAAGCGTTGGTTATCCGGAATGATTGACGTTAATCCGATGGCTGAAAAGCTATTATTGATCCGTGCCCGTGGCTATCTGCCGGATGATACTCGCTGGCAAGGTTTCCGAGTTGATGAGCACTCCTGTGTGATCATTACCCCGGATGGCCGCCGTTTCAGTCCGAAGGAATTAATGGGCTGGGCATTGCGCTTTGATGAGTACCATGCGCTCCGGCGACTGTATGAATTGGACTATGTGCCAGTGCGTTCCAATGTCGTTACGCCGTTGCCGTTTCGTGGTGGCCGCCGACTGACCTCGCCACAAAGTGACACTGTGACCAAAGACAAAAAGAAAGCCTATCGTAAGRTTCAGRCTAAAAGCGCGACCCGCAAATAAAGCCAAGRGCGCATTACGCGCCCTTGTTTTCCATGGTACTGAGTCGTTTCTCATGGGATTCAATRATTTTCTTGATCCACATGATATCGGTCTTCATCGCAATCCCGGTACCAAAGGCCGAGAAAAAGCCTGTCGCGGCAGCAACTAAGACCGTCTGGTAAACATCCATCYAAGTCCCCTAGTCTTTTTCCTTGCGAACCGTGTCGAACAAGCCAATGGTCGCGGCGGCAATCATGGGGATCAAGCCGCTAATCTGCGCGCCCGTTTCGCCCAATGTCAGTGTCACCAGTTCGCTATTGCCCGTCAGTAAGCCAGCGGCCACGCTGCCAAGCAAKATCAGGCCCGTTTTGGTGCTCGATTGTTTGAGATTAATCATAACCATCCTTGTTTTTTAAGAAATTTAAGTGTGTATGCGCCAATTACCACGCCCGCYACACTCAGTGCGATGGACGTGACYGCTTTCTGGGTTGTCATGCGAGTTTGACTCCTTCCATGACCTCATTGAGTGAATACTGATAGCCGACTTCCATCCGGGCCATGGCCTTGATAACGSTCGCTACCGTGTTATTGTCGCGGGCGTCAATCAGGTCGAATTTGCCGATCCCCGTCCATTCGGCCACCATGTCGGCATAGTGGTCGCTGTCATTTTCATGRCTTGGCGCAAACGTGTGCACAATGCTCTGAATGGTATTRATGCCGCGCCGTTGGTAGCTGCGMAGYACACGCGCAGCRGCACGAAAGCCCCATTTATCATCGTCAAAGACGACAAAGCGGCCATCGGTGCCAATCTGGCCGCGCCATTTGTTGTGGATGCTGTATTCAATGTTGAGCGGGTTCTTGTTGCGTATCCCGCGTGGTTGTCCTGTTGCCATGTCTTCACCTGTCCCGGTAATGTCTATCCATGATTGGCCGCTGCTTGTCGGTGGTTTCGTSACAGGCGCGGCCTGTTGTGTGTGGCGGATGAGCCACAGCATGATGATTGAAAGTGCCAAGAGCCATTTCATGGCTATGCCACTGGCCAAATTTTTCGGCCTTGTGCATCACGCGGAATGACGGCGTCATTGAGGGGCGTTGTCGGTAGCCATTCCCCATCAATTTGCGCAAACATCCCTAGTGATTCGCCCTGCGGCTCTGTCCATGTCAGGCCGTTATCGGTTGAGCGCAATGTCACCCCGTTGTGAGTCATGAATATGCACTCGCCCCGGTACGTGATTTGGCCTGTATCGACAATGTGATCCCCGGATTGTTTAACCGYGGGTGCATAGGTATGTAATACACTCAATACATTGGTGGTCAGGTTTAAAGCGCAAATTTCAGCTCGRGCGCTGTCATCAATGGGTGTGGCGGTTCCCGTCCATTCGTAACCCTCAGCCGGGCGACCAAAAATGAACACCCCATTGCAGACATAGAGCTGTGAGGTATTGCTCCGYAACGCACCGCCAAACAACCAATCTGTCACTTKCCATGAATACAGCGCATTATCGGGAAAAGTATGGCGAGTAATGCCAGCGTTAGGGTCTACAACGCTATAACTGCGCTCAGCATTGTGATCAAACAAATACGTTTTCTGGRTAACGCTATCAACCGCCAGTGTGCAGTGAAAATCCCCAACAGGCTGAGTGCCCTCAATGGCCGTGAATGTGATGTCATTGGCATCAGATAAGTCGAGTTTTATCAATGGCTGCCAGCCACCGACAAACATCGCAAACGGTGAGTTTCCGCCCGTACAAACAAGGCAGTCATTGGCAAATGATGCCCCGGACTCTGTGGCAAAGTTATAATCGGCTGGGTCAACTGGAGTGCCCACCATTCCGGTAAAGCTGAGTCCGCCATCAAAGGAAACCGCRAAACCACGATGGGTGTTAAACTGCTGCGAGAAAACCGCAATAATGTCCCCGTCAGCACTGAAGGTATATTTCGGCGCACTGTCCGGCATATCAGGATCTAAACCCAACGCATTAAAGCTTTCCCCCGTCTTTGAACAAGTCACATGCTTGAGCTTGTCAGTGAGGCTCTCCCACGTTGACCCCAAATCCTTGCTGACGTGCACATGCTCACCCGTACCGTGCACAATCAGAGGATTCCCATTGCGGCTTGGGTTTATCCCCATTTGCAAACCTTGGCCGACCGCGAACACATTCGGCGCYAGRCTGAATGGCRCGGGTAACTGTTTGTAATGGAAGTTTTTACCATTATTGACAGACACAGCCAGTGCATCACTGCTCGCTGATGAAACAATGATGATATTGCCGCTGGTACGCACGTATTCCKGGGTAAAGCCCTCACGCCATGGCTGCGGGCTRASCATCAGAAACGGTTGCCCGTCTTTATCGAGATCAATCTCGGGTAATTGGCTTCCGTAGTTTACGGGCGTCGGTGATGTGKTCTGCAAACTATCAATGTAGTCCGCCAGAAATTCAATCTTGTTTCGCGCACAGCCCGAAGGCAGTTGGTCGCGCAGTGTTTTCCCTGTCATCGTGTGACCTCGATAATCTGAATGGTGTCACCGTCCGTCCCGGCAAACGTCAGCGCGGCGGTGGTGTCGAGTTTCAAYTGCTCCCCGGCGGCCAGTTCCCAACCGCTGCCAAGGGTAACGGCTTGGGTATTGGTAGACGCCGCTTTAACCAAAACGTGACAGCGTGACGTATTTTCCGCCAACGCTGCCGTCCCGGTGGCAATCGTTAATACGCTATCGGTCAGGCCCGCGCCGCCAACGGGTTTGGTGAGTAGCGGATTGGTGGCGTAAACGCGCACCATCTGCCCGGTTTCAAGTTGTACCTTGGGCAAACTGCTGACCGCGAGCTGTTGCCCCGCCGCCAAGGCCACATCCGGCAGGTGTGACACACTCACTTGCTGGTTGTCGGCTAGCTGCATGGGTGGCATCTGTGAAATGACCACCGCCTGACCGTCAACCAGTGCTACTTGAGGCAGTTGGGCAATATTGACCGCTTGCCCTGGCGCAATAGCCATGGCGGGAATTTGAGTCACGGCAACCTGTTGGCCGTCGGTAGGCGGAATGTAACGACCGTAGCCACACATAATGGTGACCGTCCCCGCCTCGCCCATATTTTCAACGGTCACGCGCCCGGCTAAGCGCGGGTCGATAACCTGCGCCCCCTGCTTGAGCCGATATTCGCCACGCTCGGTGGTGATGCTGACCGACGCGGGACACGCTTCAACATACAGAAATTCGCCCACGGCCTGAAACTGCGCCCGCTGGCGCGGCTGCATCATCTGGTTAAAGCTCATCGTTTCCCCTTAATCATCATGATTGCCACAAAAAACATCACGATCCCCACCATGATGGTCATCTGCTTGGAGGTAGCGACCTGCCCGCCGTCGGCCTTCATCACCGCCAGCTCTTTGAGCGCCTCAAGGTTCTCGCTGTTCTGCGTCGCCTGATTGCCCGCCAGCCCCGCTAGCATCTGCAGGTTCTCACCATGGGCTTGGCTGACTTGGTTGATGGCGTTGTTGCTGACCTCGGCATTGAGTTCCATCGCGCCAAGACCAAAATCCAGCGCCTCGCTCACTGAATTAGCCCCCATTTCCAGCGCGGCGGTGGTGACTTCGGTATTACTGGCAAATGCCAGCTCACCTAACTCGGTGGCACGTTCTATGGCACCATGGTCGGTCATGGTGACGTTAATGTTGGAATCATTAACCCCAGAAATCGCGACCCCGAGGTTATCGCCAGAAATGGCATTCTGCCCGCTGACATTCGTATTGGTTGTTTGATTAGAGCTTGAACTTTTACCGCCGCCACCCATCTAGCAACCCTCCAAGTAAAGCGTCATCACCGTGTCGTGTTCGGTTGTCGCTGTCATTGAAAACCCAAAACGCTGTAAAATGCGTTTCATCCCTTGGCGTACGGTGTGGTACTTGATGGCGCGGTATCCTTGTGATTTCACCGCGTCGATAATGATGGGAGCAGCAGCAACTAATCCATTGCCTGTCATGGCTAAGATCAAATAGTCATTATCACTCGTCACTATCCCCACGAACCGCACAGATACCCCTTTGCCTTTAAGGTGGTACAGGCTGGCTTGCTTTTGCGCCACGGCATCACAACAAAAATCAAATTCCAGCTTGGCATCGCGTACTTGGTTAAACGCAGGGCGCAATAACCGATATTGCGCATTGATATCGGGTCGATTGGGGCGGATAAGTTGAAGACGCATCAGCCCACCTTCTTAATCAGGAACCACACCACGGCCAGCCCTAGCGCGACGGTCAACCACTGAGAGACGGCAGAGCCGCCTCCCATGTTGATGCCACTGACCTTAAAGCTGTTATTCGCATCAGCGTTGGCATTGGATGGCCCCGCCGCACCACCGCCCGCATTAATCGGCATGCTGCCGGAGTTGGTAACACCGGGAATACTGAGCATTACTTCATCACCCCCGTGATATTCGCCAACCACAGCGCCAGCAGTACTGCAATCAAGATTTTGAAGGTACGGGCAAAGGTTTCACCGCTGAACAACCCGGCGGCATAGCCCACCGTCCCTGTCAGTAACGGCCAAAAAAATAACGGTAATGGCATTATTTCCCCCTCATCAGTATGGCAACGGCTAACACCGCGACAATCACCCCACCGCCAATCATCAAGGCGGTATTGGTAGTGAAGCCACCGGAATAAATCGGCTGTCCGTCGGGTTGCTTGGCAGGCTCTTGGTTTTGTGGCACCCGGTTTTCTTCTGGCGCGGCAGAGGTGACTTTGTCCGCCTCGTTGTCAAACCACGATTCAACCCACTGCTCACCGCCGTTGACGGCAGAATCCCAAATGCCGCCCAGTGATTCGCCCCAGCTATCGAATAAATCCATAGCGTCCCCTTATGCCTTGGTCGGTAAGGCGTTCACTTGCTCAACCGCTTCGATGATCACCGGCACACTGCCCACCTTGTTTTTATCCAGCTCAAACGCCAGTTGACTACGGGCGGCAGTGTTCAGCATGCCGTCAGCGCCAAAGCCATAGCGGATAAAATCGAGGCTAAACCAACCAGAGTTTTGCTCTTTCTTCGATTGGGCCAAATCAAAGGCGTTATCGGCCTTGGTGACGTTCATTTCTTCGAAGGAATCCCGCAGGACGCGAACACGTTCAATCGAGTCATCAAGGAAATGGATGCGCTTGAGGTTCAGCGCCGGGCTACGCTCGGAGAAATCAAACGGTGTGCGACCTGTTGCCGAGGCAAACCACGTCAGCTCATAGATGCGTGGCATGTAGTAACGCACCGATTGCGCGGGTAACACATGCGCACGGGCACGGATGCTTGGCGCTGGCGTGTCAGCAGGCTTGCTTTTCAAGGTGATGTGGATGAACCAGATTTCACCACCCAAGGTAACAAGGTCGGTTTGACGCACACCGATTTTGGTGCGCAAGGTGGGATCGCCAAATGACAGAACATAGCGCCCGTCAACGGCGTAGTTCTTACGGTGGGCTTGCAGCTTGACCAGCGTTTCACCCGTCACATTGATTTTGGCCGAACCGTTCAGCGACACTTCGACACGTTCAATATCTTTGGGGTCGGCAATGTTCGTGACTAGCTCAATGCTGTGGTACGTCGGGCCGGAAACCAGACGCAGTGATGCCCGGTTGCCCCAGCCAACACCTTCAACGGGATCAAGCTCTTTAGGGCGCGGCGCGAATTTGGTTTGAAGTAGTTCCATGTCCTACCCCTTAACCAATCACGTCTTCGACGGAATCAACGTTGTTTGATGCCCATACCACGGCACCCGCAACCAGTAATGCAATCACACCTGTGATCACATAGCCTTTGGTTTTTGCACTCATGTTGTTTGCTCTCTGTTGGTTTACGTAAAATTCCCCAACAGGAAAGCAAGTGATTTGGTTTTAAGGCAAACACAAAAAAGCCCGCTAAGGCTATAGGCTTGCGGGCTTTTGGAAATGTGATTTGAGGTGGAAAATTAAAGCCGCATTATGCAGATGCCAATTCTATACGCATTAATTTAATTAGCTCTTCGTAGCTGCTGTAGAATTTTTCATACGCTTCCTTTTCAGGTTGCTTGTACTTTAATGTAGGATCTGGTGATTGAATTATTATGTTGCAACTATACTCCCCTATTTTTATTGGTGCTGGGAACGCTTTGAGATATAGAGGGATCCAATCTTGAAATAAGTCAGCAACATAAAAATATTGTTTCGCCACATCATCTGAAGCAATTAGATTAATTTCTGCCGTCAATTTACTAAATAATTCCGATAAATGGTTATTATTGTAATTTTTAGTGCACTTTATCGCACTTTCATAAAGCTCATGAGTTTTAACATACAATGCTTTTTTCTCATTAAATTTTGCATCTTCTTTAGCTTGTTCTCGTGCACTTTCACTTGTTTTATGTGCCAGTTTCCACACGATGAAAGCAGAAATAATCGTAAATAAACCAGCGACTACCGCTGCTATTATTGCCACATACTCTTTCATTATGCCCCTTCGCTTAATAACGCTGCATTAAAGTGCTAGCAATGCTACCTCAAACCTAAACTATTATACCGTAAACACTAAATATATAAATCCATTTAACTAGTTGATTTTTAAACCACTACCAACGAATCATGCCTTTCTCCCATACCTTCCCATCCTGCAAAATGTATTCGAGCTTCTGCAATGGGATGATCTCACTGGCGGGTATCCCTGTTTTTTGCTGTAGGTATCGGGCACTATCATCGGCTTTTTGCATCATCACACACGCAAACTGGCAGTTGTCGATAATGGTCTTTGATACTTCTTGCCCACGCTGGAACATGTTGATTGAGTGCAAGCCGTACTTGCGCCCTAGCCTCAATATCTTACCGTGGTAGCCAGTGGCTTTGGCGGTGGTATTGCTATGCTCGGCTACTTCCTCACAAATTACCTTCAATGGTTTTTTGTGCTTACCATTCCCCACGCCCCAAACGACCATACAAAACTTGTCAAAGTCGGCTTCGGTAGTTTCATGTTTTGGCGCGTAGGCTATCTTAAAACCTTGATTGGTTTTACGCCCGGCGATCAAGGCACTGGCAAAGTCTTTCAAGCTGGCATAGCTGCGAACCTTGCGCCCTTGTAATTCACCTTGGTAGTCATTCAGCGGATCGAAAATAGCCACTTGGTCAGTGGCTTTCACAAACAGCTTTTTGGCTGCGGAAGTTTTCCCGCAGCCTGACATACCAACCGCATACGCATGGTGATTATCTAGCGCGTTGTTTTGGTTGATAGGCTGTAGTTTCACGCGGCGGCCTCCGCGTTATGGTCATTGGCCGCTTGTTTGGCTTTCTCTTTGGCGGCGGTAATGTCTTCCGTTTTGAGTTGTTTCACCTGCATATAGCTAGATAGCCCGAGCATACCAATCGCAGCAACGGCCATGATTTCTTCCATGTACTTGGCTAACCATGGTGGCGGGTTCGTGCCGTACTTCACCAACAACGGGGCAACTTTATTGGCTACTGTTTCGGCTTGGTCAGGGTCAAACTTGAACTTGGGGTGTGCCAAGGTTTTCATGAACTGTTCGATGGTCATCATGCCAACAAACACAATCGCAGCGGCGGCTTCGGTTTCAAGTTCCTGCTGTTGCCCTTTGCTATCCGCAACCGTGGGATCAAAGTCATCATCGAGTTCTTTCAGAAAATCTTTTTCTTCCTGCTCACTGTGAGTTTCCAGCACTTCGATGCTGGCTTGTTCGTTTTCGGTTTGTAATTTGGTTTCCATTCCTAATTTCTCGCTTTGTTTGGGTTAAATACGGGTAATAAGTCCGCCAGTAAGGCCACCAAGGACGATTCCAGCCAGAATGGCTTTCCATGTACTCGGCTTGGCTTCGGGTTCTTTTTCAGGTTCGATTCGGCTTGTAACACTTTCTGTTCTAGCTGCTGTTGCTTCACTATCGCTGCTTTCACTGCCTGATTTTGGCAATATTGGCGGTGTTTCTTTAGTGAGGCTTTCGGATTCGCTTTGATGCCCATGGGTTACGGCCTCTTGGGTTAATTCATTCGGTTCAGAAACCTTAACCACAGTGGCTTGTTCGGCTTCCGTTAAGGCTTCAATGGCCGGGTAATGCACATTAAAACGGCTTTGCCAGAAAGCGCCCGTTTGTTGATTAGTCCCGCAATCATCACAAATCGAATACAGGAACTTTGCACGCTTTCCCCTTGCCCGGTGAATGGTGCGGATTTTGCCGCACTCACACCGATTAATACCTTCCACTTGATTCGTCGATTTACGGACGGGCATCAAATCAGCCATGCTTTCCCCCTTGTTCTAATTCCATCAGTTTTTGATTAACGCCGTGCATCCAAACCAGTACAAGCCGCAATGGGGCTATTAGATTTTTAGCAAACGGATTGCCCGAGGCTTTTTTGACTTCACCGCTTAGCTGCTCGGTGATTTGGTTCAGTTCATCCATGAGTTAGCTTCCTTTATGCTGCAAATGGTTGAGTCATATAGTGTTCAAGGTCGGCCATGTAGGCTGAGCGTTCGAGTTCGGTAGGTTCTGCCCGGTTCGGTGTCAGCGGGTCGTTGAGTACGCACCGCCAATAGGCGCGTTTTTGCTGGAAGTGTTCATAATGCGGCGCGTATTTATGCCGGGCGGCAGCTCTGATTTCCTGATAGACTTTCTTTTGCTCTGACTCATCACTGACAGGCGTCATTGACCAACCTCGCGCCCCTGCGGCCCACAGCAAAAAGTCATAGGCTTTTTCTTCAGCATTCTCGCCATCAATGGAAAAACAAAAAATATTCTTTGTTGTGGCGAACACCTCACGGCTTCTCAGTTGATCACGTCCCGCTCTCGCTTGGTGCTCAAGGCGAATAATGCGGGCGGTCAGTTTATTGATTTCCTGCTCTGGCTTTTTGGCCTGTTTGGCAATGGCTTTCGCTTTAATGGTTTGGTCTAGCTGCTTTTGCGTTCGCCTTAAACTACGGTTTAACGGCTTACGCCATTGCTCCAAAATGTAACCGCATTCTTTGATAATCGCCGCCATGTTGTCGGCTTCGAAACTGGCAAGGCACGTCCAATCCGGCGCCCGGCTACACTGGGCAATGTTGTAGCGGTTACCTCTAATCAAACCTTGGTCGGCGTTATCCCCTTTTGCCGCATAGCCAACGGCCTTAATGATGTAGGTACCTGCAGCCATTGGCTGTCTGATTCGTTCCAAATGAGCGAAACCATTACCCCACAGCTTTTCAAGGCGTCGAGACCATGCTTCAAATTGGTTACGGGGAACTTGCCAGTTAAGCAAAATATGCACATGGGGATTGGGTTCGCCGTCATCATTGGCCGGGCATTCTGCCACCCAAATATAATGAAAATCAGCAGGCTCATCGGTTGGGCCAAATTCGCCAGGCTTGCTATAACCGGGAATGTCTTTGCTCTCCAATGTGCAATATTTCGCTCCCGACTCAATATCCGTTTCGACGGTATGCGAAGCGACCCAGCCGCGCTGATACATCTTTTTGGCGCCATCCAGAAAACGGGAGACCTCTTTGCCTATGGTGGTTTCAGCTTTTTTTGTAATCGTGAAGGCTTTTTCAGGCTTGAGGAATGTTGGCGTATATGGCCCGGCAATTTCCCCGTTTTCATTCATCACTTTCACGGTGCAATCATCAAGAATCTCTACGGTCGCAGCAGGATCACCGGCAGCGGTATCGATGTAGCAATATGGCCCGGCAATATCGACAACTGGATCGGCCATGTTGCGCTTAATATCTACGGGGGTATTGGTGCCATCGGTGCATTTAAGCTCAGGACTACCCGATAACATCGATCGCGGTCCACGGGTTTTGCTGGCAGGTAGTGGTGGTTTGGGCAGCGTGCAATATGGCGCGGCATCTCCTTCGACCATGCCACCAAATATCTGAGCGCGTTTTTCTTTGCTAAATGTCAGGGTCAGGAAGGTTGAGAACCCACTGTGGCAGGTTGCCACATATGCCGCTGACTCAAAAATTTTACTCACTGCACGCTTAGTCAGTTTTTCGGTATAGCGGTCGCCCTGCTGTTGGTCGGGTGCGGCGCTGCTTGGGGTCTGGGTGTAATACTGGACTTTGCAACGTCCTGACCAATCCTGTTTCATCAAGCGAACCGTATTGGGGGCAATGTTAGGTTCAACAACCTTGGATTTTTTCTCAGGCGATAAAACACGAGCACGATTACCCGCCTCATGGATGCCGTAGAGCGTTTCCGCGTTGTAGGCTGACTCTGTATCTAACTCGATAGCACAGCGCTTTGAGTGGGCTAACTGGCGGATTCTGTGCGATAAATGAGCGACCTTTGGGCGTGTCGGACTTTTGCGCCCTTGGACAAGCCTATTGTTTTCGTCACTCCGTGCCGCCGCTTCGCGGAGGTGTTCGGCGTTATAGTCCGGCAAAGAAGCGGTATGAACTTTTTGCTTCTCGGCATAATAAGCATTGTCRCGRTTAACGCGATTTAAGTCCCAAAGTCYTTGCGGTGTGAACGGTTCTGGCCGCGCACCACAAAAATCGAATCCTAAAAAACCAGCATGATAGCTGGCTTCATTATCTTTGGTGATGTTTGCGGGCTGCACTGCGCCCGCTACAAACAGGAGATCGTTAGGAGGGAGCATTGGTGTGTCCCCCTAGCGATGTCATAACACTATGTGCCCATGCTGTCGCCAAACTCTTTGGTACACCATCGGCTAAAGCTTCTTGTAAAACATGTGTTTTTTCATCTAGACCGGAAAATTCAGGCCAGCCTTGAATAATTGCTCCACGTTTTGCACCGTATGATCGCCCTGCAACAATAGGATATGCGATTAAATCATTAACTGAACCGGCTAATTTTAATTCAGGTGGTTGTATATTGTTTGAATGTGTAAACCAACGGGGGCGGCTCTGGCTAATCACATGACCATTGTAGTGCTCTGGATAGTTCATTGCATTTCGTTTGGTATGGATTGAACCGGCTAAATCAATTGGAACAACATTCTCGAACAAATATGCATCATGACTGACTTCCATCAATAGCTTTTGTACTAGCGGCGTTAAATCTGGAAATTTAGGCGTATTCATTGCCTTTAACTTTGTATGCGCCTGGCAACTTGGGCCACCAAGTATTAGGTCATAGTGTTGGTTTTTTAAGTAATTGGGTAAATCAGCCAGGTCATTACAAACATGTTTTCCACCAACAAACTTTTCATATAAGCGCCGCTTATGCTCTTTTATTTCACAGCCAGGGACCACGGTAAAACCTGCATCAATAAAGGCTTTATCCAAAAGGCCAGCACTTGTGCAAATTGATAACACTCGCAAAGGTCTCATATCAATCTTCTTCACCTTTCAAAAAACAAAAGCTATCCGGCATCATGACCAAATGAGCGCCATGGTTGCTCAATAAGTCGTGTGCTTCTTCTTGGCTAATCAGGTCAAAACCATCTGCTGTTTCTATCGCCTCTTTTGAGGGAGCGACAAATACTTGCAATATTTGCCCCGGCCAAATGACTTTCCCAAACGCGGCACAAGGTGAAGTGGTAATCAGCATTAACATCCCTCTAATTCGATAAGCTCACGACGGCATAAAGCCGCATCATTTAAAAACTGAATCGCCAAACGGCGCTCGCCGCTGAGTCGGTAGTTACGCGCCAGCACAATACTGGCGCGGATTTCCCTTTTCAGGAGGTGGTAAAGGTTGTGATTCATGACAGGCCACCCATAACATCAATGGCTTTCGTAAAGGCTTGATATACAGCTCGAAACTCTGCGGCTCTATTCAAATAGAATCGGGCTCTATTCTTCTCACCTTCTTCTCGGTAATACTGTGCGACCTGAATGTTTTTCTTTGCCTCATCAAGTGCATGCAATGCAAAAACATCAGCAACCATAGCGGTTTCAAGTGGTACATCTGCAACATGCAACGGCATGGAAGAAACCGCCGCCCCCGAAGGGGCTTTGGTGACTTGCTTAGGGATTCGGTTAGTTGTCATGACATCACCACCAAACGACGGTTTGAGTCCACCGGGATAATTGTTATTGCTTGGCGTATATACGTTGGCTCGTTTCCTGTGAAATCGACACATTGAGCAACGGCACGGTAATAGTTGGTTTCAGGCTCGAACGGTAGCGGCTTATCAACCACTGCGCCGGAGTTGGAATACCATTGAATTGATGTGGTCAAAATGGGCACGCCTTATGAAATAACAACCGAGTTGAAAGTGACAGTGTGGCTCGAGTTCGATCGCGTTGAAGTAGTGAAAGTTCGGCAGAAAATTTTGCTCTATGCATGCGACGCATCATGACTTCGTCATCTACAGCTATATAGGCAATCGTAATGACATCATTAATTACGGCCATCGGGTTGTTCCCTTTGACAGCCATCCGGTGCGCACGATAAAACAGCTTGAAAAAGTCTTGTTGTGTCCCGGCTTTCATCGAACAATCATCTAATATAGCGCTCATGACTGCACCTCCAATTGCTTATTCACGGCCATAATGATTCGGCGGGTAATTTCACAATCTGCTTTGGCTCGATGCGCTGTCAGGTCTGAAATATCAATACCCTGCTGGCGAGCGGCATTGGTGAGGCTTTGCCACTTATAGTTACCATGGTAGCCATTCCACTCACCGTAAAATTCGGCATACCATTCCATGACACATTTTGTTTTAAACGGCAGGACTTCTATACCATAGCGCTTCATGCTTTGGCGGATTAAACGTATGTCATAATCTGCGTTATAAATCAGCACTTCACGACCTTTAACAACTTCCGCTAGTTCTTTAAATACATGCGGGAATATTGGAGAACCTGCAATCATGCGATTGGTGATACCATGAATAGCAATGGCTTCCGCTGGAATGAGTTGAACCGGAGTAACTAAGGTGTCGATTAGTGATTTCCCTGTTACACCATCGAGAACGGTTAATTCCACTATCTCTGCATCAGAATATAACCCGGTGGTTTCAGTATCCAGAATGACGGTATTTTCAAGGCTAATAGGTTTCATAACTTGCCTCCAGAGATCCAATCAAAGGAGAAAACGATATAGCCGTCTTGTTGTGCATAGTCAGTAATGTATTTAATTCGAACGATGATGTATTGGGTACCATCACTTAGGCGAACACGATCACCCACTTTGTAGTCACGGTCGTTCTTACGAATTTCAAAAGTTTTACTGCCATCAATAATGGCAATCAGGTATTCAGCTTTGATTTTCAAGTCATGCATGTTCATAGCACACCCCCTTTTGCCATCATGGCGCGGCGAGCTTGAACCTGAAAAGGTCGGCTGAAACGGAAATCTTTACCGCCTTGGGTGCGGCATCCGGTATTGAGGCCGAAGCGTTTGCGGAGTGATTGAACGATGGTGAGTGATTTTTCGGTAAGTGCTTTATCAAAATTAGCCGTGCCCGCCATATCTGGGCAAGGTTTGTGTATTGGACTGATTACATTTTGTTTGACTGTTTCCATGTCTGTATCCCCATACAAGCAAGTTTTTGTGATTGTTTCGTGCTTAAAGTCACTTTAATCAAACAAATCTTGATACTCAAGATGGCCTGAAGCATAGGAATGATCATATTGATCGCCTATTATTTAACATTCAAAGGACTTTGGCGGGGTCGTTATGACTTACACAAATGAACTACTGGATATGGTCAAGGCCAAGTACAGTCTGACTTCGGAATACCAGCTAGCGAAGAAACTAAGTATCTCGCAATCGAGGCTGCATAACTGGCGAAAAGAGCTAAACTCAATGGATTGGGAAGTAGCCTTCCAAATTGCTGATTTACTTGAATTTAATGATCAAAAAGTCGTTTATGGCCTTCTTGAAGATAAATATCAGAACTCTAGATTAATCAATGCGTTATCTGAAGGACGCCCCGCCTAATCGGGGCGTTTTTTATTTTACCCTATGGTACATAATGCGCACTGAAGGTGTTAGAACCATTTAGAAGTGTCAGGTTTGAGCCAGTTAGAAATGTCATGTTAAACTACCTTCAGAGCTTGGTATTTACTGTGCTCTGGAGCCAATGAGATGTTGCTGACTATGACTGATAATGAACTCTTAAGAATTAAGCTCATTCAAGACGTTTATGATAAACGGATCACTGGTGTTAGAGCTGCACAGATTCTTAAGTGCCCGACAAATTTACCGCTTAGTGCAACGCTTCCTGAAATTTAGTTCTAGTAGATTATTTTCACTTAAGCGTGGTCGTCCAGGTAATCATCGTCACAATGCAAAATTAAAACTGCGGAAACTTGCCATCATCCATGAGTACTACGCTGACTTTTGCCCCACACTAACTCATGAAAAGTTAGCTGAAGTACATGGCATTCACATAGGCCTGGAAACCCTGCGCCAATGGATGATCGTAGACGGCCGGCCTTACCTCATACCAAACGCACTCCACGTGTTTATCAAGTTGCCAGTAAGGCTCACCCAATACAGTACCTTTATAACCCACACGCAATGTGTTTAGCTTTTAATTTGTTACGATGTCACTTTGTACGCTATAGCCACTTATGCGGGTGATTTTAGCTTCTGTTTGTTCAATATTTACTACACACTCCGGTATGATTTGCTAGAGTTCCAGTTCAACTTCCAATTTCGTTTAATATCTGTTCTTTATGGGGGCATTTCCCCCTCCATTATGGCTAACGGTCGGGAAGTTTATCTTAAAACGATTTTGCCTGAATGCCCTGTTTCCTGATTTGTTCCGCAATCATCACAAATCGCTTACAAAAAACCTGTCGTATAAATCCACAGCACAAGCGTATTTGGGAATAGAGCCTATTTTGAAAAACCGTCAACAGATACGTTGATACGCTTCTCTACCTTTTCATCGGGTGCTTCAGAAAAGCTTTGTTTCTGACTATGTTTAAAGTAAGCCACATAGAGGCTGGAAGTAACATCAAACGGTTCATCTACTTTCAATTCCTTAATTTTTATTCTGTCTCCGAGAAAGAGTGTATCTATTTGGTGAATATCGGCTGTTTTAGTATCCAATTTAAATAGCCCCAGATACCAGAAGATTCCAGAACCTTGGTTTGAGACAGCAAATGGGGCGGCAAAAAACATTTCATTTTTGCTGCTGCCAAAGTTTAGATTAGTGATTTTTGTGTAGTCTAAGCTGACTACTCCATTCTCCTCACCATCGTGGTATTTCCCTATGGCAAAACGAGTATCACCATATTCTTTTAGCTCTGTCAGGGGAGCTTTTGCTTCAGATTCTGGCACTTGTATGTCCCAATCTTTGTCTGTATGAAAATTAAACAACGTTAACATAACACTAGAATTGCTGTTAGTATCCAACGGAACAACGTTACCATCTGCTTGCACGACATAGATATCATCATCTGTGAAGTTGAAACGATATATTCCAACGGCAACGCCTATCGCGATAACCATAAAAATCAGTAATAAAAACTTTTTCATTATGTAATGTCCTTACGTATTATTAATTTATAAATTTTTTAACGAGTTTTGACTGTAGTTACGCTTAGAAAACTCACCTTGATAATCAATTTTGCAGGCATGGTATCTACAGTTAGTGATGATTTAATCAATAAAATCATTCTACTGCAGGAATAATTTTCAATGTGTTGTTTATGCAATCACAAGCAAACAACTGGAACGATGGTTGGTCCCCCCCCATTCAACGTTGCAGCCAGCAATGACTCTATTGGTAACTGGCAAACTTTGTTTCTCACTCTATTCATATTTTAGTAAATCCCTCATCCAACGAGGCAGCTAGACTAGCTTGATGATCGCACCGCTTATTCGCCTGACTCAATCTGTTTAATGACAGACGACAATACAAACTCACTGAGAAAGAGATCATGAGCACCAGGAATTTTGTCGTATTTTACCTGCTTACCGCTAACTATTAATTTGTTAACATAATTTTCACTGAGATACGGCTTTGTTACAGTATCATCTGCACCACAAATCACATGGATCCCCGTACTATCTGAGATGCGTTCAACTAATTCGATGGGAGATGTTACGTTTAGTTTACCTAAGAACAACGGGTATTTGAGTAATTTGAGCATATCTTTGCGCCACGGATTGATATCTGCGGGGCAAGAAACAATAAATGAAAAATTGGCTATATCTGGGTAATAGGCAATCAACTTTGCTGTGATGGCAGCACCGCCTGAGTGGCCAGCTATAATGACTTTTGAGGGGCTATATCGGTATTTAAGGTCTAAAATAGCATTCGCTATCTGGTCTATTCTTTCGCGATTGTAATTGTCTCCGACCGTAAATCCCCTACGGCCACTCGAACGATGGCCTTGACCATCTTTGTATCCGGGGCGAAGCAAACCAGCAGCAACTACATTTGACGATCTAGAAGCAATTTCTTTGGCAAAGTCATTCTGATAAGAGGCCGGACTAGTTGGACAATCACCGTGAATGGCTATAACCAGACATGGACGTGATAGCAGGCCATGTTGATGGATATTGACAATGGTTGTTTGATTTGCAATTGTTAACGCGGTAAACACACCTGACAAAATGATGCTCCTTTGCTTGGTTATACCCACTCACCTTCTTCGCTTTGTCAATGCGCTTTAAATGTCGAGCAGAATCCAGTTATTCTCCTGCCCTATGAGTTAATCATATAACTGACCATTACGCCCAACTTTCTTCTCTGACCAGTATGAGAATTGCTTCATCATGGCTAATGATAAACGGGCTTATCTATTACTTTGCCACAAATACAAGTGACAGCGTCACGTTTATCGTCTATCCAAAACTCATCATCTTGATGGCATTCAGGGCATTGTAAGTATTCAGCTTCAGATTGATTTATCATATCCATATCGTCTCGTCATTGTTCCGAATCTATTGTTTTTAGCAACTACGTATTAATTGTGGGGAATTACATTACGCATCTACGGGGGCCTTCTCAAAGAAAAACTCTTACTTGCCCGCTACTGCACTAATGATTTGCCCTAAATCGCGGAATTTTGTCATCGAGTATGCTGTCAATGACGTCGTTATTGATGTTAAAAAATTGATAAGATAATGGCACTAATCATATCTCTTAGTAATTAAGTGATACCAATATGATACTGAGTAATTCCCTCTTTAGTGGTAAATTATCAAATATAGACCATATATCAGCTAACAGTAAGGGAGGTTAAGACATAATATGCCAAAATACATCATCTTTGCCGCAGTCTATAATTATTTTATAAAAATAAAACACACGTCGCGAATTTATTGCAACATAACAATGATTAACAATAATGATGAGATATCTGCCGTGCCGTATCTTATCAATTGTTTACAGGTGGTGAGGTAATCGGCATATTGTTTTCTCGTACGGAGGTTGCATGAATTTGGCATCGATAATATTTTTATTTTTTATATTTTTACCTCAAGCGCATGCTACATCGGTAAAGCATTATAAAAACAAATATGCCGGACTACCCTGTAGCGGGTTAGTAACTGCAATCAGTAATATTGAAATGAAATATAAGCATACGAATAACAAAAAAATAAAGGCTCGGTATAAAAAAGAGGTAAAAGCACTTGGCATTCTTCGTAAAAAGAATAAGTGTTTTGGACGAGCTTATCACTAAGTAAATTTATCAGTTATAGGTGAACACATGGAATGTTGTAAACATCAGAATATCGTCCGTATTCGACGAAATTTCTTTCAGAAAATTTTCTTTAAAGCGTGTTATCGTTGTAGTAACTGCAGCAAAATAATCAAAGTATGAGTAATACAGAAAATCTGTAATATCTATGATCTTTATGCCGAAGTTGAAAAGCTTACATATTTTTACGTGGCTAACTCATACATATTGCTAATGGCTTTTGAAAATAGTCATCAAATTATTAATCTTGTTAAGCTATAATTTGTAGAACAAAAAGCCATTGGCAGGTTATTTGTTATTCTGCTAATACGATACGCATGAATTGAGAAGGTTTGCTATCGACAAATACTGCCCAGATATGTTCATACAGCGCTCGTTGATTGGGAAATGGAACCAATGCTTTGGCTTCACCCAGTGTACACCAACGATATTCAGTATGTTCCCTGTTTAAGATAACGGCTTGTTCCTTCAGACAATAGATTGCAAAACAAGGAATAATGACTAATTCATTTTCGTTGCCTCATAAAACTGTTCTTGATATTCAGCATTATATAGTATTGAGACATTAATTTGAGTTTCTTCATGACATTCGCGAATTATCGCTTCCCATCCTGTTTCTCCCACTTCAATTTTACCGGCAATATGACACCAATAACCTTCTTTCGCACGTTTCATTAGCAACATTTTGATAGTGTTATCGAATTCAGCCAATACGACTGCTGAAACGATACTTGTATTTATTGGAATCATACGCCCTCTTTATTGATAGCTGTATTTTTTATGATTATATGATCAGTGAGTATTATTTTTCTATAAAAGTTGACGATTAATAGTTGATTTATCGCTCTTAATCAACATTGCTAGTAACAAACCCAACCATAAACAATATACCCAAACCTCATACATACATTTATTTTATAACTTATAGTTATACTGTTTTAAGTGATCTATCAGTATCAAACTCTGCAAATACTATATTTATGGAGGGAATGGCGCTAAATATGATAGCGGTCAAACCAAAATGCCATCACTGTGTTTGTTAATCAAATTAAATGGAAATTAACCGAATAATCACAATTCCTATGTGGCATATGCAATCTGTTCGTGATAATGTGGGCATGTTACAAATAAAAACAAAAACACAACATATGGACATCATTGTAAACGTTAGGGGTAAGATATGGATATCAAATCACAAGACATGAATGGTTTCGATACTGACGTAATTCATCTGTATCTACAAGAAATTTCACATAAGCCGCTGTTATCTAAAACAGAAGAAGTCTTATACAGCCGTAAATCCCTAGTTGGTGATAAGGCAGCTAAAGCAACGATGATCGAGAGTAACTTACGACTTGTAGTGAGTATAGCCAAAAAGTACCGAAGCAGCGGTATGTTATTGAGTGATTTGATTGATGAAGGAAACATTGGTCTTATTACCGCAGTGGAAAAATTTGACCCTGAACGTGGCTTTCGTTTCTCAACATATGCCACATGGTGGATTAAGCAAACCATTGAACGTGCTATTCATAATCAAGCCCGTACTATTCGTCTTCCTGTTCATGTGTCAAAAGAGATCAACACTATTCTTCGGACGCACAAGCTGCTAATGAAAAATTCAAATCAAGAACCAACGCATGAACAAGTCGCAATGCAGCTAGAGCGTTCTGTTGATGATATATCAAATGTTCTTGCTTATGATGCACCTGTATTATCAATAGATCAGCAAATTACAGATGACTCTAATTCTCAAAGTATCTCTGCATTTATCGCTGATGATGAAGGTATACAGCCAGATAGCGAACTGAACAAACGAGACATTAGCCGGTTAGCGATATCAATGCTTGAAAGTCTTAATAGCCGTGATCGCGAAATTCTATGCCGCAGATTTGGTCTACTTGGCTACGAGACACAGACACTGCAGCAAGTAGCAGACGAAGTTGGACTAACGCGCGAGCGAATTCGACAGCTTCAAGTCAGTTCATTGAAAAAACTAAAAAATACATTAAGCAGAGAAAACTATGATATAGAACTTCTGTTCGCAGAAACGGCATAGCCACCTACTATTTTGCTTAATTAGCACATTAATAAACACGTCTTTATGGCGTGTTTATTTCATTTCCACACCTATTAGTAATTGATGAAATTATGTTTCATTATAATTGCTAAACCGCCTACGTTTCCAATATTTACAGCATGATATCAATGCCCATCATCACTATGATGTTTGTTTAACTAACATCTGGTGCTGTTTATGAAATTATCACTGTTATATCGACTTCCCTTATTTGCACTTATCATGACCTCATTGCTCATTGTTGATGCCAATGCATCATCAAGCACGACGAAAGCAAAGCAGTGTAAAAAGACAAAGGCCAAAATTGAACATATTCAGAAGAAAATGCGCCGAGGTTATACCGCTTCACAAAGTGTGAAATATCACAAAACACTAAATAAACTGTATAAAGAGGAATTTAAGTACTGCTTTTAGATGAACGTTGGTGGTTGTATCACCATTATCACAGAAACGAGCATCTTACGATATCTTGGATTTAACGCTATAAGTCTCGAACATGAACAGGCATAATTCGTTGAACTTGATAATAGTTACGCTAAACCATAAAAAGAGATATCGATGTGAAAACCATTTATGCACTGATCACGGTCACATTGGCCATGATCCTCTCATCTTGCGCTAGTTACACCGTCACAGAGGGTGAAATCCAGCAGTATCTGGATGATAGAGCGAGCTTTGAAAGAACTGTGGGAATCAGAGGCTTGATACATGCGAATGTAAAGTTTGATGATATTAACGTGGGTATAGGGCGCATAGCCAACAATCGCATTAATTTAGAAGCTAAGTCACAAGCTAATATCTCTGTTTATGGTAATAAACCACAACAGGTACAGCTAGACATAAACTTTAGCGCGATCCCCTATTATGACAAAGATGAAGGTGCTATTTTCCTAAATGATCTTAACGTCGAAGAGATAGATATTGAACCAAATACGCTCAATTTACCGAGTAAGGAACTGCTGTCGCCGATTGTGGAGATGGTTGGGCAATTTTTGTTAACTCGCCCTGTTTATCGACTTGATGAAGATGATTTTAAACAGTCTATGCTAAAAACAGCCAAGCCTGAATTATTGATCAAAAATCACACCTTGGTTATACAAATGTAAACAAGGTGGCTATTTACCGACAGCCCCGTAACTTGGTTATTCATCATTTAGGGGCTTTTGGGATAGCGTTTTAAATAGTAAGCTGTTTATTTTTAAGGAAAAATAATTTATATCATAATCAAATGAAAAGTTATAGTGCACTAGACACATAAAAAACACGACCCAAAGGCCGTATTTTTCACATCATACTCACAATATATTGATATGCACCAAGTAACGTGATCAAGACCCATACTGGGCACTGTCGATATTTTAGAAGATAGAATTCAATTGCAACAACGAACACGTCTAATAACGAATGAATCGAAGATGTAATCACTGGCTGAATAAACGCGCTAGCTAACAAGCCTACAACTGAAGCATTAACAAGCAGTATCGCTGCTTTTAGCTTATGATGAGCAAATAATGCATTCCACGCGGGTAAAAAAGCAAACAGTAATAAACTACCAGGTAAAAAAATAGCAATTGTCGCGACGAAACTGCCCAGCATCGGATTATCTGTTGCAACTGATGCCCCAAGGTAACTTGCCATTGTAAACATTGGACCGGGTACCAGTTGTGCTGAAGCGTAGGCACTTAGGAATGTTCCTGGCTCAACCATTCCATCAAGCATCGGTTCAAGCAGTGGTAATACGACATGACCACCACCAAATACGAAACTCCCCGCTTGGTAAAACACATTAAACAGGTTCAGCAGTTGTGACTGATGTGCAATGATTGGCAACCCCACAAGCAATACCACAAATAAAATCAAAATAATCCAATTGGGTTTAATTGAGTCAGTCACAATGCGATAGGAAGCACTCGTATTTCGAAATGACAAAAGATAGCCTAACAGCGCTGCAGCTAAAATAGGCACTATTTGACCCAGTAACCCACTGCTAAAAAACACACTGACACTGGTAATAAATGCGACTACTGCTGTTAATTTATCGGTTATGTTTTTCTTAAACATCCCCCACAGCGCATCGGCAACAACTACCACTGCAAGTAACTTCGCAGCTTGGATCACCGTATCAATAATTGCTACACCATTGTACTGCTCGTTCCCAATAGCAAGAAAAGTCAGCAATATAAACGAAGGAAATGTGAACCCCATAAAAGCAGCAATAGCACCGCAATAGCCTGCTTTTTTGTAACCAATGAACATCCCTAACTGACTGCTTGCTGGGCCAGGTAAAAACTGACATAACGCCACTGCGTGTGTGAAATCCTGATCGCTAAGCCACTTCTTTTGCACAAACTCCCGCTGAAAATAACCAATGTGCGCAGCAGGGCCACCAAAACTATACAAACCAAGCAGAAAAAACTGCCACATTACTTTGAACATACATCCTCCTATTTATGGAGGAATCATATCCATTAGTACAAAATTAATGAAATCGTTCGTTTTAATATTTAGGATTAGTACAATTAATACCATTGAGTGATAACTGTACAGAGTAATATGCTAGCTTCAGACTCATGCACACAAACACCCATTCAAAACCATTCTTGTTGTTTACCACAAGAAACGATTACTTTAAGTTATTGATCTGTAATATTTTATCTAATAATTCATCGGTTAATAATAAAGAAAATATCCAGAATATTTCGCTATATTAGCATCATTCTATAATGTGACATGGTCACCGATATGCGGTTTTGGGCTTTTTACCCCTGAATATTCAATGTTATAATTGCTTCGTTAACATGGAGTGGTCATACCCTATGCTTGAAAATCTGCAACAGATGGTGATTCTTGCCACCGTCGGTCATGAACAGAACTTTACCCGTGCGGCTGAAAGACTTGGTATTTCAAAGTCACAAGTCAGTAAACAAATCCGTTTTTTAGAAGAGAGACTTGGCTGCCAGCTTGTTCAGCGAAGCACTCGTGCTGTTGCCTTAACTGATATTGGCTTGCAATACTCTGAGTATGGTCAGCAATTACTCGATACCGTGAATGAAGCGGAGGCATTAGTTGCTGGCTATAGGAATGAAATTAAAGGGGTGCTGCGAATTGGTATTGCTCAGTCCTTTGGTAATGTCCATATCACTTCAGCACTGGCCGAATTCCAAAAGCATCATCCAGAACTTGAACTTGAAGTCAGCTTATTTGATCACCGCCCTAACCTACTAGAAGAGGGGTTTGACTGCTGGGTCGCTATCCATGAACATCCACCTGAAGGTATGGTTGCACGTCGATTAGCTGATTGCCATTTCGTGGTCGTAGCTTCTCCAGCTTACCTTCAAGAATATGGCAAACCAACGTTACCGGGTGACTTACGCCAGCATAACTGCATTACCTACCAAAGCCGCGAACGTAAATATGTAAACTGGGAATTTACGCGGGATGGTATTCATCAATCAATTCGAGCTCGTGGAAACTTTAGAATTGATAATGCACCTGCCGTTCTGGATGCGGCAAAATCAGGTTTGGGAATTGCCTATCTGGCCACATATTTGCTTACCGATGAATTAGAAACCGGGACTTTAGTGCAAATTCTACCCGAATGGAAAGCGGATGTTGAGCTGCCGATTTATGCCGTCTATCCCCGCCGTAAATACTTAGCACCTAAAGTACGTTCATTTATTGATTTTATGGCAGAACGTATGTCTGTTGCGCCCTATCGAGCCCCTAAGTCACTCTAATTTTAATATCGCATGTTACAGCAGTAGGTGTGAAACCTAGTGTTTCATTCCTACATTTGCCATTCTTTACGATTGGGCTAAACCTAAAGTATACAATCTTTACGATTAGGGTTAGCTGGAACACATCATGCGACCACGCGATCTAACTATATTTTATCATCTGTTTTATTGCGCCATTATGTCGGTAATGCTGTCGGCTTGCGGTAACGGAAGTGACGATGTCACTAAAGACCCATTCAAAACCAGTCCCCCCCAGACACAGCCTGTTGTTCCGCATGCAAAAACGCTGCTAATCACTCTTCCTGAAATGGGCACATCTGTTTATTTCGGCGAGAGTAGTGTCGAGCTAACAGTGGAAGATCAACTACTGATTGACCCAATTGCAGTAAGACTTCGTAAGCACCCCGATAGCCATGTGATTGTTATCGGCTATGGTAATGACTATACCAATGAAGACGATAACCTCGCCATTTCATATGAAAGAGCGTTGAGTACGGCCATCTATATCGCATCGGTTTTTACCATTGAGGAAGAGAGAATACAAATCGTTGCAGCAGGTAGTATTCAATCCCCCAAACAGCGACCTCAAGTAATGCAACAGGGGCGTCGCGTTGACATCATCGCACCAAAGGTCATTGTCAGAACATTAACCCCCCACACTCATAAGAAGTACTAATGTTTGCATCAACGCCAAGATATAGCATTGCGTGGTTTATAGACCGAAAAAAAGCAGCGTCAAACGCTGCTTTGGGTCCAATAACTTGCAATATTATTGCTGTAATTGTTGTTTTTTAATCGCGGGTAATGCGTACATTTGCGTCAAAATTTCCATTACACCATCAGGGAGATCTGAGCCTTTACTTTGAAAACGTTCTCTTTCACTATCGGTAACAGACTGATCTTCAATCTCTGCAGCAATATAGTTCGCAGGAAAAAGGTGGTAATTCTTGGTAATTTGACGATCAATCTCTTTCGCTAACTCTTCCGGCGTATCAAACCCACCAGTGATAACATCACCAAAGCTGACATGTATACGACGTTTCTGGCCAACGATTCCCTGAATAATGCTTTCAATATCTTCAAACTCACCTTTCTCATAACTACCATGAGTCTGCTTTTGAAATAATTCTTTCGCTTTAGACACATCACAAGGATCGTTTTCATAAGAAATTGCAACAGGGACGATGTTAAGTAGTGGCATAAATTCAGGAAAAGACAGCTTACGCTTACGCCCTTCCATGAAGAACATTTTTAAGATAGCAGGATCAGTTTTGTCATTACCGTCCTTTGCTCGACCTTCCTTTTGAGCAATCCAGATTGAATTTCCAGTTTCAAGTGAATACGAAATATAGCTTGATAGCTGCCCCAGCGTTTTCATCATTTCACGAGGCGCTTTCACTGAACGTTTAACAATAAAACTTTTATTCAGGCGCATTAGCTCTGTCGCACACGGTTTTTTCAGCAGGTTATCGCCAATAGCAATACGCACAGTATCAAAACCGTTGTTAAACATACACCAGTTAACCATCGCGGGATCCATAGCGATATCACGATGATTAGAGACAAACAGATAAGCCTGCTTAGGGTCCAGCTTATCAAGCCCGCTATGAGTGACACCGTCACATGAGTGATTTATCGTGCCTCGCATGTATTTTTCAACCTGCCGCTGAACTGCAGCAACAGATTTCACATTTGACCATTTCTTGACTAAGAAACGCTTCATTAATGGGGTTAACAGCCAACCAAAGATGCCTGATAATTGAGGAAATCGATACTTTAATATCGCATTAATAAATTCTTTATCATTGATAAGGCGCTTAATCGCCTCGCTGACTTCGTCATCATTATAGGGACGAATGTCTTTATAGATATCGTTATCTGTATGCACAATTATGCTTCGTTAATGAAAAATCTGCGGTATTTTACGCAGATTTTTGGTTGAACCCAATGACATAACCCCTCCATTTTAGTGGTTGGAGGTCACACCAGATGAATCTGTTCTAATTTTATACACTTAACAGTCTAGCTAAGCAATAATATGCATTTTAAGCATCATTAGTACTTAAATTTTCATCACTTATTTACCTAACTATACGTGTTGGTTGACGCTAGCTTCAAAACATAACACTATGTGCAGGCTTTTTTGCTAGAGATTTGCTATGAAACAGGCTATCGATTTTTCCACTCAACATCAAACATTCTTAGATGTCGGCTCTCGCCGAAAGAGCCCTAATGCATTTATGCTCCTCATATCTAACGGCTGTGCATTAATCCGCTTAGGTAAGCATGAGTTCGTCATTACTGCTGGCTCCGGTTTCTATATTCCGTTTGACTGCCTGCATGCAGTCACTATTTTGCCTGGCACTGATTATAGTAAAGTGGAATTCTCTGCTCGACTTACATTGCCAATCTGCCGAGATGCGGGATACATCCATGTTAATCCGCTCATTGCTTCTGTTGCCGCTGAATTGGTATCTGTAATAGCGCAAGACAATGCTATTTCACTTTCTGGTGAAACAGGCAATTTACTGCGCGTATTGGCCGATCAAGCCGCAAAACTAACAGTGAGTAACAAATCTATCTGCCCTGGACTTTCTCATCACTATCAAACCCCGTTAATGGCGCTGCTTAAAGGTGACAAGGTAACTGATTCAGATACAATAGCGTCAATCAGCCAGTTTATGGGGTATTCGATTAAAGAAATTGAGTCATGTATTTTAATGCGAGAAGCATTAAAATTATCACGCTCTGGCCGTAAGATTCACTATATTGCCGAAACACTTAACACATCTCAAGAAATGCTAATTGCGATGGCTGACCCGATTCTAGGCCACACCTTGTAAGTCATATCAATTGCGACAAAAACGACTCAGATGAGGTCGTTTTTGTCTAACCATTTAACCGGTAATCGTGGCTATTGAAACGGTATTTCGACTTGAATGAAAATATCGTCCAATTCGTTATCCTCATGCCAGCGATAATCAAACCGTACTCGTGGCGAGTCATTATCATCGCCACCAATACCAAAACTCATCTGTAAGCCGTATTTCTTTATCAACTCCATCGTATCTTCAAAATCTATACTCGAATACCGTTTAGGTAACCACACACCTAATCCGTAGAAATTTGATGCAGAATTTGACGATAGAACAGGCGAGTCTAATTCATTCGCCCAATCATCCCAAAAAGTGCTAGTCCGATGTTGTTCAAGTAACCAAGAAGCACGATAAGACTCACTCGTGGAAGCATTGCTACTCGTCGACGGTAGAACCTTATTAGTCTGCTTTGTCCTATCAGCGATCACGGTACCATCCTCGATATTACAAGAAGCTAAATGCGCCTCTTGCTCCTCGTTAGACAACACGAGAAAACTACTTTCATCAAGATAAGGACAGGCTTTTGCCTCATGTGATAAAAACGTTAATACTAGTCCAAAAGCTACGTAAGAATAAAACATTTTTCCCTATAACCAGACGTAACAAATACAGATTTCCCACTCACTTAGCGCCAAGCTATTTGTGCGAAACAGCATCAATAAATAGTCATCTATACCATTTATTGTCAACTAGCATTTTAGCGACTTTTTCAGTTGTTAAATGCAAAAATGAGTGATTATTGATAATTGATTCACGAATATGCGTACTTCTTATCGTTACTGTCTCTGGACAAGACAGTACTTGCCACCGATTCATGATTTCAACAGCTTTATAGAATTTACTAAAATTTAAAAAATTATCAGGACCAATAACAAATGTAAGATCTGCATTAGGGTTACGCGCTTCGAGCGCTTCAAGTACAGAAAACGTTGTTATCGCCTCATCACCCTGTGCAATTTCTTCTTCTAGCCGCGACAACACCACATTGTCTAACTGAATGTCTTCAATAAATGCGGATACCAAATCACAGCGTGAATTGTAATCAAGCATCCATTTACCCCATGCGTGTGTATAACTAGGCAAAAGAAGGACACGGTCGAAATGATGTAACCTCTCCAGCACTGACTTATGGCCAAGTGAGGGTGGATTAAATGCGCTTCCAAAGACAGCAATTGATGTTGTCATGACTAAAATGCCCCTTTTTTATTCCATTTCTCTACTAATTCTATTTTATTATCATCAGAGGATTGATCCCGGCATAGAGTTATCGCATGATTTTGTAAAAGGTTTAATGCATTTCACTTTTTTTCTGCATTACAGACGCCATATGGTTACAAAACGGGCAATGCCCTGAGGATTTATTCACCATGGAACAGCTGATTCGCCAAGAAATGCGCGTATTACCAACAATAGATGTTGATTTTGAAATTAAGCGCCGTGTGACATTTATTCAGAAAAAACTGAAGCAATCTGGCTGCAGATCCCTCATTTTAGGGATCAGCGGCGGCGTTGATTCAACAACTTGCGGCCGCTTAGCCCAACTTGCGATTGATGAACTCAATGCACAAGAGAACACACAAAACTATCAGTTCATTGCTGTACGATTACCTTATGGTGAACAGCAAGATGAGGATGAAGCACAATTAGCACTGTCTTTCATCAAGCCGTCGCATTCAGTTAGTGTCAATATAAAAGCGGGTGTTGACGGCACGCACGCAAGTACGTTAGATGCGCTAAAAAATACCAATTTAACACCAGAATGCAATGCTAAAATAGATTTCGTCAAAGGGAATGTTAAAGCACGTACTCGCATGATTGCACAATACGAAATTGCAGGCTTGGTGGGAGGCCTAGTGCTAGGCACTGATCATTCAGCAGAAAACATTACAGGCTTCTATACAAAGCATGGTGACGGTGCTTGTGATCTTGCTCCGCTATTTGGCTTGAACAAGCGTCAGATACGTCTATTAGCTGAGAAGCTTGGTGCGCCTGATCAACTAGTTAAAAAAGTACCTACGGCTGATCTTGAAGAACTCGCCCCCCAAAAAGCAGATGAAGATGCTTTACAGGTAAGCTACGATCAAATTGATGACTTTTTAGAAGGCCGTCCCGTTGAACAAAGGGTTATAGATCGACTGGTTAGCATCTATAAAGCGACTCAACACAAGCGTCAGCCTATACCCACTATCTACGAAGATGAATAGTTTTTATAAAACGGGGACAATTTAACCCCTACTACCGACAATAAAGGGCTCTTTATGAGCCCTTTACGCTTATGTTTCAGCCCAAAGTGCTAAATCACTTTACGAGGCTTCAGAATAACGTAATAAATTATCTAGCTCCCACCAAATTGCTTCACAGAGCCCATGACGATAAACGGCCCGCTTGAAGTCAGTATGTTCCTGTTGATAAATCTGATAATACTTTTGCTCACCATGGCGGCTTGCTCTTACGTTAGCCAATCTGTCGCATGCTTTCACGATAAGTGCAATACGGGCAGACTCTTCGTCCACATTCAGTGATGCTAATCGTTCATTCTGATTAACTTTCCTAAGGTATCGGTCACTCAATTTACTGTCCGTAATATAACTGACTGCATCGGCGACAATAAAACCAAAATCGCCAACTAATTCACTAATCGTCGTATCAGTATCTTCAACCGTGTCATGTAATTGAGCAACTATCATGGCATCCGTTCCAAACGGACTGGCTAAGCGTGCAACGGCTTCAAGATGAATATAATAAGGAATATCACCGTACAGTTGCCCTTTGTGTTTAGCCCTAGCCAATGTACGAGCTTTAAGGTAGCGGTTGTTCATCCTGCCCCCATCAGTCAGTGAGATTCACCTAATTAACGGTGAATAGATTTAAGTCTGTATACCCAGGCCACTTCTATATGCAACATTGGGAGTATACTTATGTACAACTACAATTTTACTTAAATCGACACAAACAAATGAGAGTCATTGCACGCTTTGATGAAAAAACAGGCACCCAAGGGCACCTGTTTGTATGTTCACGTAGTAGGTATGTCAGATGTATTATTCTGAGTCACTATCCGATTCATTTTTTTTTGCTTCAGCTTCACGAATTGCATTAGCGACTAACATGATAGCTTGGCCACTACTCATCCCCTGAGCCATCAGCTCATGAATTTTTTCTGCCGCTTCTTGCTGCTGCGCATGAGTCAGTGTCGGTGTATTATTGAACATAGATCATCTACCCAAGAAAAGAGCCGTTAGTTTAGGGATTTTATGTAACCTTGTCATCTGCTTTTAGCCTGGTCGTCCATCCAAACGAGGCTTAGTTAAAATAGGAAAGTAAACAATCGTAAAAATGGTAAACGCTAAAACCCAAAGCAAAGCAGAAACCACATAGCTATAAATGATCAAGCTCGGCATGGCAATAACGAACAGTGTACGTACCAGCGATGCTAGCACTAAAGCAACAAATGCTATCATCATCATCGGGCCGACTTGCAACGAGCGCCCAGTATGTCCTAGTGACACCCGTGCAATCATCGCTAAGATCATACAGCCAACGCCACCGACAGTTAAACTATGAAGTGCAACACCATAGCTGACTACACCAAATGCATAATGAGTAGCAAGTAACAGTAGACCAATGATCATAAACCCATACGCAAAATGAAGTAACCACAGCAATGGAACTTTTCGGGTTGATAATGAGCGCCAACGCATAAAACGAATCAAATGACTTACTGCCGTTACTGCAAGTAACAATGGCAATGAGTACTGATTAATAGTTTCCGGAATAGGTAATAACACATTAAAAAGCAATAACCAACTTGGAATAAGCGAACTTAATTCAATCCATTTCACCCGTGTAATCTGATCCGTTTGGGTACCACGCCACGTAAAAAACGGAATCACACGGCCACCAACAATCAATACAATGACACTAATGACAATCACCGTTGCAAAAGAGACTGCCTGTATAGATATATCACTAAAGCCAAGGACATTTAGATGAAACAGCGCATTAAGAACCGTCATCAACACAATCAAAGGTACAAAAAACAAATTATTCCATTGGCGACGCCTGATAATAGGCATAGCAAGAAAATAAGCGGCGACTGGCATCCATAGTAGGTCAATAAACATCCAACCATAATGAGGATTCCCTAGCATCAACCCTACTCTAGCGATAAGCCAGATAGCAAAGATACCCGCGAGCTTCCAACCACGAACTCCCGGATTCCCGGTCCAATTCTGTACTGCTGTCAGCAAAAAACCGATGATAATCGCGCCAGTAAATCCAAATAGCATTTCATGACTATGCCACCAAACAGGGTTTGCATACATAAAGCAAGTAACAGAATAATTACCGGCCCAGAACATCGCCCAGAGCAACATTGCTACAATGGAAAATACACTTGCAGCAAGAAAAAAAGGACGAAAAGCTAATCGAAAAACAGGAGCGATCTTTTGCTCCTTTTCATTATCAAGTATTTGCATCATGGTGAGATACCACTTCTTTAACATGCATTAATAATACACCTTTAAAGTTGCAATTGAAATATACCTTTACAGTTTTATTAATCTGTTCGTCGTTTAATTATTGCCCAGGGTAGTCAACAGGTCTCGTAATGCTCTGAATATCTAAAATACCAATTTCCCCCTGCCACCGACTTTCTATAATGCCGACGCTTAACCAATAGCGGCCATCAAGCAAATCAATTTTTGGTAGAGTCGTTGGTAACTTACCATCGACATTTTCTGTCCAGAGTGGTGTCCAGGTCGTATCATTCAAGTCATAGAGATTCATTGACAATATCGGAGATGGACAGGCTCGGTTAGGTAAGGTATTTCGTTCAATACGCCAATTACGGCTATCAATCCATCCTATACGCTGTTTACTTAACGGACGAGTGAGCAATACCCAAGCCTTGAAGCTATCGACACCCTCTGCATTGATTACCAATTGATATAATCCATCACTACTCACCTTCTGTAATCGACGCGTTTCTAGCGAAAAATATCCACCATTATCCATTTTTGGGGCTGACGATAATACAGACTGTTCTGGCCACTGGATGAAATCAATGTTCGTGATTTTCACTGTGGATGTACCAGTAATCGCTAAGCGGGGTAATATTTGGTTTTGGTTTTGAACCATTTCACGCTGAATAACAAGACTGGTTAACCACGTTGGCAACGGTGTCGTCGCTAAACTGTGACCACAATCTTCCGTTATCGCAAGCTGAAGTAAATCACTGAGATTATCCTGTTCAGCCTTTGAGGGGGTCTGCTGCCAGGCTTGAACCATTGAATCAAAACTTTCGCTAGTTTTACCTTCCAGCAACTTTTGATGTGCTACCGTATAGATGTCTTGGTTCATAAACCACTTCGCATTGACACTCGGCGCCATAAGCGCCGAGTTCAACAGTAATAATGAACATGTAAATGCTAATTTCGACATTACTACGCAGACTTCATCCGATAACCTACTCCACGTAACGTTTCTATCTCGATACCAGGTAGCTTCTGACGTAATTGAAGAATGTGTGTGTCAACGGTACGTGTCGTCGGATAATGATTATAGCCCCAAACTTGATCAAGCAATTCATCACGAGTGAAAACACGCCCTGCGTGCTTAGCTAAAAATACCAACAATTCGAATTCAGTACGGGTTAATGTGACGTTGTCACCGGCCTGTTTCACCTCTCGACTGTCAAGGTCAATGATAATTTTACCCACTTTGACCACATTAGATGATGGCATTTCTGGTGCACCATCTCGAAGGTGCAGGCGAATACGCGCCAATAACTCTTCTTCTGCAAAAGGCTTTGTTAAGTAGTCTTTTGCACCTGAATCCAGACCAATCACTTTGTCAGAAACAGATACCATCGCAGTAAGGAGAATGACTGGCACATGTTTTATTTGCAACCAATTATTTAAATAACTTAGCGAATCCCCTTCAGGTAACTGACGGTCAAGAACCACCAGATCCGCATTTGGCCACAATTCAGCGACAGTTGATGCACAATCTGCGTAGAGGCAATGGTAACCAGCTTCTTTTAAGCTCTCGAGCAAACCATCAGCAAGGTTGCGATCATCTTCAACCAGTAGCAGAGTTTGATTCACACGGTATCTCCAATATAAAAGTTGTTGGTGGGCCAATCAGTTTCATCCGCCCACCCATTCTTCGGATCATCGATTCAACGATCGTAAGACCAAGCCCCAAGCCTCTTTCACTCACGAACGGCTTTCGTAATCTGGCCCAATCTTTTGAGCCAAGTTCTCCATTATCAGAGACGCTTACAATCAATTTTCCATTATTGAACGATGATGATAATTTAACGGGCTTGACGCCGTATTTATGGGCATTAGACAATAAGTTATCTATGCAAGTGCCCAACCAATATATGTTTACGTCTATAGAGCGGTCTTCCGCCAATTCAAGTGTAACGTCGTAAGACTCACTTAAGTACTCAATCCATTCGTTAAATGAGTCTATATGCTGAACACTCAATTCCTGTTGATTCGCCTGTAAGTAATCCTTACTTGCCTCAGCAAGTTGCCTTAACCGTCGCGAATCATCAGTCAAACGCCTAAACTCATCATATAGGCTTTCGGGCAAATCATCAAAATGACGTCGAAAACCTTCAACGGTCATCGCGAGACTTGCGATAGGTGTACGTAGTTCATGCGTTAAAATCTGCAAGACTAACATACGCTCTTGCATTGCTCGCCGACGAATACGCCAACGGTAAAATCCCCAACCAAATAATAAGCTAACATTAACAACCAACAAGCCAATCAGAAGATACAGCGTCAAATGAGAGCTATCTTCTTCTTCCCAGCAGATGTTCCCACTTTTCAAGATACAGAAGCTACTTTGATTTAAGCGGGTAAAGTTAACATCATACTTATTCATGACTGGCGCCCACTTTGCCTGATCATAAAGATGGTATTCATTACCATTTCTTAACCATAGCTCTCCGTTTGAAACAAAGGCATCGGCACCGGCAATATAGACTTGAATTTCGTCATAATTCATTCTCTGTAATCGCCCCAGCACTGTATTGGTTGGCGCAAGTTCACGTTCTTGAATATGTAGAAATGGTTCAAGTTTTTTAGCCATTGTGGGATATTTCTGCAAAAAACGCTCTGCGTAACTTCCACCACCAGGATGGATATACCCCGCTCTTGCAAACCAGCCAATAGGTAGAACCGCGTTATTACAGACAGCACGAGTATAAACCAGAGGTTGAGTCAGCAACGGCGTAACAGGCCATGGCCCCTTACATGTTATTGAGTTTCTGTATAACTGTTGAAGTGCCTTCAACGGATATGCTGATGATTGCGGTAATAATGACGACTGTACTAACAGCTGATTCGGGAACTGACTTTGTAATTGCCTGAAATCATACGTTGCTACTGGCTCACTCGCTAATAGCTCAGAGCGAACAGCACTAAGGCGTTCAGGCAAGTTATCTGCCAATGCGGGGTTAGCGCCTAACAGCAGCAGTGAGATCAATAGAGCATATTTTTTCATGGCCGAAGTTTATCATCCAATCACACTAATTTGTCAGGAATGTGTCATTAGCTTGTTGGTTTAATAGGCAAATAATAAGCTTTGCTGCGCAATCCCCCCAATAGTCAGTTAGCTTTATGCTATTTTATCCCGTAGATATCGCTTATAAAAATATCAACAGCTTGTTGTATCAATCCAGAGAAGTAAAAGATCAGATAATTACACTGAATAATCAAAGACTTTGTTAATTAGCATTATTTCACATACGATCACATTTACTTCGAAGTGATATAAAAAAAGGGAACCAAATAGTTCCCTTCATCTCACTTGTACTTATTGACTATAAATGCTCAAGAATCTTGTTACAAGAGTCTTTCGCATCACCAAATAGCATCTGTGAATTATCTTTAAAGAACAATGGGTTCTGAACCCCTGCATAACCCGTATTCATTGAACGTTTGAATACGATAACATGCTTGGCATTCCACACTTCAAGCACCGGCATACCTGCGATTGGACTGTTTGGATCATCCATTGCTGCTGGGTTAACCGTATCGTTCGCTCCAATGACTAATACTACATCTGTTTCAGCCAAGTCATCGTTGATTTCGTCCATTTCGAGTACAATATCATATGGCACTTTTGCTTCTGCAAGCAGTACGTTCATATGACCAGGTAAACGACCTGCCACTGGGTGGATACCAAAACGAACATTCACCCCTTTAGCACGCAACTTACTTGTGATTTCATGAACAGGATATTGTGCTTGTGCAACCGCCATACCGTATCCAGGTGTGATGACAACTGATTTGGCATCACTTAACATTTCAGCGACTTCTTCTGCTGATGCTTCATGGTATTCGCCTTGTTCTTCGTCTGACGCTGAAGCAACAACGTTGGTCCCAAAACCACCGGCAATAACGCTAATAAATGAGCGATTCATCGCCTTACACATAATGTAGGAAAGAATCGCACCTGAAGAGCCAACTAATGCACCTGTTACAATCAGAAGATCATTAGACAACATGAAACCTGCTGCTGCCGCTGCCCAGCCTGAATAAGAGTTAAGCATTGACACTACAACTGGCATATCTGCGCCACCAATTGATGCCACAAGGTGATAACCAAATGCAAAAGCAATGATAGTTACAACAACCAATGCAAAGGTAGAACCTTCAACATTGACGAAATGCAACATTAAGAAAAATGAAACAACGATCGCGGCTAAGTTAAGTTTATGACGATGAGGAAGCATCAAAGACTTAGAATCAATGATCCCACGTAACTTACCAAAAGCAACAATAGAACCGGTGAAAGTCACAGCGCCGATAAACACACCTAAGAAAACTTCAACAAGGTGAATATTCAGTAGCGCACCGGATAGATCGCCGTGATCAATGTACGTATTAAAACCAACAAGCACAGCCGCCAAACCAACGAAGCTATGAAGAATAGCAACAAGTTCTGGCATTTCTGTCATTTCAACTTTCTTAGCAAGGCGAATACCGATAGCTCCACCAATGGCCATTGCAAGGATAATCCAAGCCGTGCCTTGAGCATCAGGGCCGAAAATGGTCGCGATAAGCGCTATACCCATACCCGCGATGCCGTAGTAGTTACCTGCACGGGCCGTTTCCTGCTTAGACAGTCCAGCCAATGACATGATAAATAGTACCGCAGCAACAATGTATGCCGCTTGTACGATTCCTGCAGACATGTATTACTCCTTATTTATCTTTACGGAACATTTCAAGCATGCGCTTGGTGACGGTAAAGCCACCGAAAATGTTTATACTGGCGATAAGTACGGCGACAAACGCCATGACCGTAACAAAACTACTTCCCTGACTCATTTGCAATACAGCACCGACAATGATGATGCCAGAAATGGCATTCGTTACTGACATAAGAGGCGTATGAAGCGCATGAGATACATTCCATACCACGTAATAACCAACTACACAGGCTAAGACGAATACGGTTAAATGTGCAAGGAATTCAGCCGGCGCATAATTTGCGATCCAACCAAATGCGATAACGCCAGCGGCCATTAAGCCGTATTTTTTCGCAGGAGAGGCGGGTTCTTCAACTTTCTTAACGGGTGGCGCAACCGGTTTTGCTTCTACCGCAGGTGCTGCTGAAACTTTAATAGGGGGTGCAGGCCAGGTCACTTCACCTTCTTTGATAACGGTCAGTCCGCGAAGCACTTCGTCATCAAAGTTGATATCAATATTGCCATCCTTCTCTTTACAAAGCAGTTTTAGGAGGTTGACTAAGTTGGTGCCGTATAGCTGAGATGACTGAGTAGGCAAACGTCCTACCATATCGGTATAACCGATAATTTTCACACCGTTCTCGGTCATTACAACTTTATCAGCTTCAGTGTATGCACAGTTACCACCATTAGCGGCAGCAAGGTCAACAATCACACTACCTGACTTCATTGAGTCAACCATTTCTTTGGTGATCAGTTTCGGTGCCGGACGCCCAGGGATCAAAGCAGTGGTAATAATAATATCAACATCTTTCGCCTGCTCAGCATAAAGACGTTCAGCTGCTTTATTGAATTCATCTGACATCTCTTTGGCGTAACCGTCGCCAGTAGAGGTATCTTCTTTGAAGTCAACTTCTAAGAATTCAGCCCCCATTGACTCGACCTGTTCTTTTACTTCAGGACGAACATCGAATGCACGAACAATTGCGCCAAGGCTCCCCGCAGCACCAATCGCAGCCAAACCGGCAACACCCGCACCGGCAATCATCACTTTCGCTGGTGGAACTTTACCCGCAGCAGTAATTTGACCTGTAAAGAAGCGGCCAAATTCATGCGCTGCTTCAACCACAGCGCGATAACCCGCGATGTTAGCCATTGAGCTCAATGCATCCAATGCCTGAGCACGTGATATACGCGGTACGGAGTCCATCGCCATCACATTGATCTTTTTGCTTGAGAGCTTTTCTAACAATTGAGGATTCTGAGCTGGCCAAATAAAGCTAACCAGACTCGCGCCCTCTTTGATCAGATCAAATTCATCAACGCCAGTTTCTTCGTTAACTGTCGGTGCATTAACCTTTAAGATTAAATCAGCGGCCCAGACCTCTTCGGTACTGACAACTGTTGCACCAGCAGCTTCATATGCTGCATCGCTGAAACTTGCGTCTATGCCAGCATTGTGTTCTATAGCAACACTGAATCCCATTTTTATAAGCTGCTCTACCGTCTTCGGAGTCGCAGCCACTCGCGTTTCATGTGCGAGTATTTCGTTCGGCACACCAATTTGCATTATTATTCCCTAAACATTGGCAAATAAGTTACTTACTTGTATCCAACCATTGGCTTAATATCAAGTAATTTGTAGAAAGAATACAACATCAACTCATTTGTGGGTTGTTATATACGACAAATGTTACCCTTTAACAGAAAGAAAATAACACTTTTATTCTCTGGACAGAGGTCAAACCACACTTCTGTTCTCTGTTCAATACAACTAATAATGCTTAAATCACCCTTATCCGTAGTTAAATAAGCATCGGTTCTCACGCAGGTAAACCTCTGCAGCAAGATTTTCAGGCAAATTTACCGAAACATGCTCTCGCCTGTTTGATCAATAAACATCTTGGCTTTATTTACCATGAAGTTTTCCGCATCCTGCTTAGAAGACAGTAAGTCAGAACGTACAAAATAATGGGTTTTCAATTCATCGCCATAACGTTTACAGATCTTCCCCGCTATACGGTACTGCCCGCCTTCTGCTTTTGGCTCGGGATATATCAAGTACCCTTCATACTCAATTGGCTCAACATCAAGTGCTAGAGACTTGGATTGTTCCAATCCAAATAATTTTGAAAAAAAGCCCACAGTTAACATCTCCAAGACACGTATTTATACCCTGCCATAATCTCATAAAACGATATCAAACTCAGGTGAAAATATTTAAATTTGTGTCGGAGAGTATAAAATATGATGGATAGCTGAAACAAAAAGACGCCAGTTAAACTAGCGTCTTTGTTGGGTACTGGTTGAGTGGCCGTACTTAACGATACATCCCAATGTCTTTCTGAATATGTGCGGGAAGATCTGAGATATTGTAATGCTTGGATGATTTTGAATCACCAAAAATGATATCAAGCGCGTGTGCAATCAGTCCTTTAACATTGACCGCATAGGCTTTATTGTCCAAAGCGGTTGACGTTGCGATGGTATCAAAATTCATTGCCTGTGCCATGATTGCCTCTTGTTTGATTTGATTTAATTCTAAAGTGGGATCATTCTAACCCGTTCACTTATCAGCCAAAAATGACAATATTTCAGCACCAAAATTACCTTTTCTAATGTGTTACCACAATGTTACCACCCATTGATGCGGCACCAGTCACACATACGAATTTAGTGTATAATCAATCGGTTATGCTTTTGTTTATCATTACATTAAAACGACCTTGTACATCGCATCGGTTTCAGGTAACAATACAGCAACAAATAAGTGGTGTGTTCATTATTATGCTTGCATTTCTCAGTAGACATTCTTCAATATTACTTATCCTAGCGGCCATCAGTGGTTTTTTAACACCTCAAGCTTCCACAGCCATATTCCCCTATCTACCGTACATTCTATTTTTTTTAATGCTATTCACACTGCTTGGCATACAACAAAAGACATTAATTCGATTGCTCTGCAAAAAACGAATCTGGCGATACGGACTTTTTCATACATTGATGATGACCGTTTTAAGCTGTGGGCTAGGATACCTTTTGGGAGCATCTGGAGATTTACTTCTCGCCATTTCGGGTATAGCCGCTACAGGCTCTTTATTTGCAACCCCAGCAATAGCGCGTTCTGTTGGCCTCGATGTATTAGAGGCAATGGCGATGACAATCACATCAACGTTATTAATGCCGATATGTCTTTATATCAACCTGATGATATTTCAAGAAGGGAGCTTTACGCTTGATTTAGACCTCTATCTGCAACGACTGCTTATCTTTATTGTTTGCCCGATGCTATTTTCAGCCTTTGTTTACCATTATACCCCACATGACTTATTGCAACATATCCATAGTAAAATCTCACAAATAACCATTGTGCTTGTCTTTGCTTTTCCATTCGGCTTAATTAGCCCTTTTCGTACACTGTTCAATGACTCGCTAGAAAAGGCACTCACTTATCTTCTGATTGCTACCACAATTTGCGTACTATATTTCCTCGCAGGTTTCATCTCTTTTCGTAAGCAAGGATCCAATGCTGCACTCTTAGTTGCGATTACTTCAGCTAATCGCAATGTCTTGCTTACTTTCACCGTTGCGGGTAGCGCATTAGGGCCTGATTTTGTTTTATTGTTAGGCGCATTACAACTGCCGAGCTATGCATTACCAATTCTGGTTCGTTTTCTTAATCGCCACTTGATCCCGCAACCAGCCAACTGAGCGCGGTTAATTAATAAGCAACAGTAAAACCACGGATTTTTACTGTCGATAAAACCGTCAATTAGGTGTTAACTTCAAAGAAATTTAACCCAAAAAAGCATTCACCTTGCACTACTCCTCCAATTTCCCTATATTGCTGAGGAATTCTCAGGGCGGGGTGAAATTCCCCACCGGCGGTAGTCCCTTACAGGGAAAGCCCGCGAGCGCTTGCAGTGAGTCATTATTGCAAGGTCAGCAGATCTGGTTCAGTATTCGCATCATGCAGTATGATTCCAGAGCCGACGGTTAGAGTCCGGATGAAAGAGGATATCAGCGGAGTATGTCTTTGCCATTCTTAATGGCCTCTTGTTCTATGGGATAAGTGTAACCATTTTCTGCTGACTTTCCATGCCCTGATTCTGGTAACTATATTAATACGGAGTTTCTTACCATGAATCAGTCTCTACTTACCCCTTATGGCACCCCATTTGAGCGTGTTGAAGCAGGCCTAAACGCAATTCGTCAAGGCCGTGGCGTACTCGTTGTTGATGATGAAGATCGCGAAAACGAAGGTGATATCATCTTTGCAGCACAGACACTGACAGCCGAACAAATGGCGCTGATGATCCGTGAATGTTCAGGCATTGTTTGTCTTTGTCTAACAGATGAGCGCGTTAAGCAGCTTGAAATACCAATGATGGTAGAAAATAATACCAGCGCAAACCAAACTGGTTTTACCGTTACCATTGAAGCGGCACACGGTGTCACAACGGGTGTCTCTGCTGCCGACCGTGTTACAACGATCAAAGCTGCAATTGCTGATGATGCTAAACCGTCTGATCTTAACCACCCAGGCCATGTTTTTCCGCTTAAGGCAAACCCTGAAGGCGTACTAGCCCGCCGTGGTCACACAGAAGCGACGATTGATCTGATGCGTTTATCGGGTTTTAAACCTTACGGTGTACTTTGCGAGCTAACCAATCCTGATGGAACGATGGCACGCCTACCAGAAGTGATTGCATTTGGTGAACAGCACAACATGCCAGTTCTGACTATTGAAGACCTAGCCGCTTATCGTTTGGCAACAGAAGTTGCTAACGAGGACATGTCTGCTATTGCTTAAAGACTGTTGGTATAACCAGTAATTATTATTGCCTCTTTTTAAAACCAGCATTTTTGCTATGGTTGATAAGGAAAGAGGCAATTATCTTGCGAGTAACGGCTGCTCTTCAGACCCCTATCGTAGGCATAAAATAAATGAGTGCCCCCCATGCAGAAACCCAACCTGTCACCATTGCGATATCATACCAATCACTCATCATCCTATCCTCAAAGAAATGCCAGTGCCTACCTCTTTGTATCGACAGTCGCACCACGCTCTTTAGGCATTTTTGATGAAAACAGTGACAACATCGTCCATGATAATAAAAACAACAGATACTTTTAAACAAGCATCTGTTGGTATCAAACGCATTGATTTTTTTACGCTACGATCACTTGTTCATATTCACATGGTATGAAATTGACCAATGACTCTTTCGCCGCAGAGAGTTGGCCTTGTGCGCGAGCATAATTTTCAAAGGCATCTGCCATGGTGACATTCAATGGGGTGGGTTCTTTCATATCAACAAGCAGTGCACCATACCCTTCTTTACCCATTGCGGTATAACCAGACGAAACAGATTTGTACATTTCATCATCATCAATCTCGACCCAGGCGTCATTACGCTTCACCATCAAATCTTGAATGCGTTCACCTTGTGTAGCACAGCAACGGTAGGTATAGCGTAAATCCGATGTGTAAGGAAAACTACCACTCCCTGTGCCTTCTACGCCATTATCAATAGCATTATCTATCGCACCTTCTAGCGCAGCACGTATCTGCCTACCTTTTACTTCATATACCATTAACCCAATAGCAAACGGCAATAAGCGACCAGCTATATCCGCTGCTGTTATATCACCTTGATGCAATGATGAACGAACACCACCAGCATTATGAATTCCAAAATCAACATCATGACCCAACTGACGACCTTGCCATACAAAGCTATCCACCACTAATGGGGCGATTTGGCTGCCACCTCGCTGATCAGGGATACGGACATGACGAAGGGGTTCCATGACTTCTGCTACACGTTGAGTTTGTAGCTGCCTCACTGCAGGCCGGTAGTGCTCATTAAGCAGATTTTCAACCAATGGGTCTTTCACGCAAAACCTGACATTCGTCTGTGCTAATAAGTACTGTTTTACGGCCTCATGACTGGTTTCATCAAGATGCTGACTGCGGCTGGCATCCAAGGTAAATTGGCGTCCCAGTAATAGCTGATTCTTACCACCAGCATGAGCAAGTGTACCGTCAGGGTTAAAGTCCAATTCAAGTTGACCTAAAGCTAGAGCGTTACAACCAGCTTGCACGACGCAGGTTCCATTCACCATTTGCGCATAGTCATCAGTGATACCGTAACCAATGTTACTAAAGTCACCCTGCATGGTATGGGTATGCCCACCAATGATAGCCCCGACGCCATCTATCTGCGCGGCAAGCTCTAAGTCTCGGTCATAACCAAGGTGGCTAAGGATGATGATTTTATTGATACCACGCTGTTGAATTGCCTGAACCGTTTTTGTAGCGACATCGAGAACATTTAAAAAATGCGTATCAGGATCGGGATTAGCAATACCTGACATATTTTCAATGGCTAAACCAAATAAGGCGATAGATCCCCCATCGACCTCTTTAATGATAAAGCGCGCATGCTGATCCACACTGTCATAAGCAAATACATTTGCTTTTGGTGCAATCGGATTCAGTTTCGCAGGATTTTCCTGTGATAAATCCCAGTTACCGACAAGTAGTGGAAAATCTACAAGATCCATAAAGTCAGCAACCGCTTGGTTACCCATGTCAAGTTCATGATTACCTAATGCCATGGCTTCAATACCAATCACATTGAGTAACGCGGCATTGGCGACACCTTTATAGAGCGAAAAATATAACGTGCCTTGAAAACAATCACCCGCATGCACAAACATGAATTCACGTGCATTAAGATGAGCCTGTCTTTTTACATCTTTAACAGCTGATGAAACTCGCGAAAATCCCCCACAACTGGCAAAAACCGACATTTCAGAGCTAAGGACTTCATTAGGAAGCTTCAATGAAACTAATGACGGTTCAAAATGCGAATGCGTGTCGTTAATATGGGCAATCGTTATTTTCGCTGAGCGATGATGTGACATAAACGTATTGATCTCCCCAAGGGTTTCTGTAAGCCGCTATCATATAACAAGATGAGATAAATCTCAGGTTTTGCTTGCATGACAGATCATTAGATTGCAGTACATCGTGATGGTCATCATTTCCCTATTATAGTTAGAGACATGACACCAATATGTCAGGTTGACGTTCATGATCAATTATTTACTTCCGATTTTTCTCGCTACCATCGTGGGATTTCTTACTCAGCGAACAGGTCTATGCATGGTTCGAGCGGTACAGGAACTCACCGCCAAACGCCCTGCCTTTCTTTTTACCATACTCTGCTGTGGTTTCTGGTTTTGGTTTATTATCCCTTTTCTTGGTAGCGACATAGTGAGCTTATCAATCAAACGCTATGACGGCACACTGCATTTTTTGCTCGGCGGATTACTCTTTGGTTTAGGTGCAGCGATCAACAAAGGTTGTTCCATTTCAACTATCTCTAAACTCGCCCGTGGTCATATATATATGCTTGCGACTATAGTGGGATGGATTATCGGTTGGTGCATTTTGGCCAGTATGAACATACCGTTCAGTTATGAACCTATTGAAATGCTACACGAACCCATTTACCCTATATTTATCATCATATTGCTACTATTTTTGCTCACCATATGGCGTGTAACAAGCGATCATCGCCCCTTGCTATTTGGGATTCTATTATTTGGCATCTGTGCAAGTCTGCTAACCTACTTAGTGCCAGATTGGTCGCCAAGTCAGTTACTTAAAGACATTTCAGGTAAGCTCTTCCACCAGCAACATGTAAGCTGGCCGTCTTTGCAACGGTACTTAATCATTGCTGGCCTCGTTATTGGTATGAGTTACGGTGCTAAGCAAAAAATGGGGTTCAAACACTACAAATTCAGATTGAAACAGCTGGTGACTCATCTCTGTGCTGGCATCATTATGGGACTTGGAGCATCGCTCGCATTAGGCGGAAATGATTCACAACTATTAATTGCCCTGCCTGCCTTCTCACCCGGTGGTGCAGTTTCTGTACTCTTTATCATTATTGGTATTGCGACAGGCTTAGCACTACGTAAAGCCTTACATCGGCTGCAATCTCAGACGAGAAAGCCAGATTAACCACTAAAAAGAAAAACCACGCCAATTGGGCATGGTTTTGTTATAGCTAATCCCACATGATGCACAAGACACACGATTATTGATAACGACCGTGACGCTGTAAAAATTCAATTTTATATCCATCGGGATCTTGAACAAAAAAGAACTTCGCCAGTAATTGACCGTCACGGAAAAACTCTTTGATCTCTGCGGGTTCATAACCAAGTTCAGCTAGCTTAGCGTGTTCAACCTCGAGCTCTTCAACGGCAACCGCAATGTGACCATAGCCCGTTCCGTGAGTATATGCCTCTGTACCTTCGTTCCACGTAAGTTCCAACTCCATGTCGTTTTCATCGTTACGTAGGTAGACCAAGCTAAAGCCATCAAAATCCAGACGTTCAGCAATATCAAGATCAAGAGCTTCCTTGTAAAACTTCAACGACTTTTCAAGATCAACGACACGAACCATTGAGTGAATAAATTTCGCCATCTAACATCTCCAGTATGTTTGATCGAGTTTGATATCAATCAGTTATGCTTATATTTTAGTGGTGCGAACTATAGCAACTCAGACTCGCCACAACAAGCGCACTACAAGGACAATTTGAATCAATAGTTTTCAATAATGTGACATCTACATCGCCTATCAAAACGCTTGTAATATAGGCTTAATGAGTAATATGAGTGGAAATGTGACACGTTGAGGTGGTTATGCAGTTACAACGAATTGAAATATCGGGCTTCAGAGGCATCAAGCGCCTCTCTCTTGCATTTAACGAACTCACAGTACTAATTGGTGAAAATGCTTGGGGTAAGTCATCGTTACTTGATGCACTTGATATTGCCTTATCGCCAGATGCAAAGTTTCATACGTTTAACTTTGATGACTTCCATATTGATTACAGCGCTGGTCATGCCAAGATGAAACACCTTTCGATAATTCTTCGTTGGCAAGAAGATTATCCCGGTGAGCACAAAGCACGGCGCTATCGATCATTTAGCCCTCTTTGGATTGACACTCTTCATCAACATAAAATTCTCTATTATCAAATCACCAGTTCAATAAAGGACGATAAAATCACGACGATTCGCCAGTTTCTTGATGGCAATGGCATCCCTATCTACTGCGAAGACGGTGAAAAGCTCGCTCACCAGCTAATGATTCTTCATCCTATTGTCCGTATTCGTGATGCTAGGCGACTTAGAGGACCTCGAGAAGAAAAATCGAATGGCAACGGGAATGGAAACGGTAATAACAGTGATAATACAGCGGATAAGCATCTGACAGAGAGTCAACGGATCCAGCGGCGACTAGATAATACCTGCCGCAGGCTCATGACTCGTCCAGGCCATGTTAGCCAGGGCGAAATTAGAAGTAGTATCAATGCACTTCATATCTTGGTTGACCATTACTTTGCATTTACGCCACATAACCAAAGCCATGGGTTTGATCGAGCCCACCTCCCTGAACGTGCCCAATATATGGTTAACCCTCTGGAGCAACTGACTCAACCTCAGGTGAGCAAACAAAGCCGCTTAGTGCTCATGGGATTATTGAATGCTTTTATTCGCGCACGGGGCCCTGTTGAACTAAAACGTCTTTCCCGTCCAATCCTGCTTCTTGAAGATCCGGAAGCGCGATTACATCCCACAATTCTTCATCAGGCATGGACTTTTATCACTCAAATGCCAATGCAGAAAATTCTCACAACTAACAGCCCTGATCTATGCTCCGTTGTGCCTTTAAATAGCATTAACAAACTCATTCGAAAACCAGATAAAACACAAGTGTTTTCGCTTGAAAACAACATTCTCAGTTTAGATGAAGAACGCCGAGTGACCTTTCATTTACGAGTCCATCGCCCCAGTGCGCTATTCTCCCGTGCGTGGTTACTCGTTGAAGGTGAAACAGAGGTTTGGTTGTTTAATGAGTTAGCGCGTATTTGTGGCTACAATCTCGCTGCCGAAGGTGTGCAAATTATTGAATTTGCCCAAAGTGGTTTACGACCATTGATCAAAATAGCACGCAGCTTAGGGGTTGAATGGCACATGGTTGCAGACGGTGACATGGCAGGTAAAAAATATGCGGAAACTGTACGACGTTTATTGGGAACTGAATCTGAAAGTCACCGGCTTACCGTTTTACCTAAGCGTGATATTGAACACTTCCTTTTTCATCATGGTTTTGAACCCTTATTCCGCGAATTAGCACACGCCCCAAAAAATTCACCCTTATCAGCCAAGAAAATCATCCAGCGCGCACTCAAACATCGTGCAAAGCCGGATGTTGCTCTCGCGATGATAAAATACATTGATGAAAACAATATAGACTGTGTTCCACTGTTATTACGCTGGATCCTCAAGCGTATTGTCGCGATGTCTCGAGGGCAGAGTTAATGACTTTACTCTTGCTTCTCAAAGAACAGAGTGATCGTTCCCACATCAACGCCCCACTTACTCATTTGGGCAACATTAAATAGGTGCTTCTCATTCTGACGATACATCCAATCGTTAATGCTTATGTCATAGGTTGTCCCATCAACAGGCACGCGTAGTACATACCGCCAATTTAAGGCGTTACCAGCAACGTCTCCTATCGCGTCACCAATAACATCATCGGCTTTCCCGATATAACGCCCGTGGCGATTTTGAGTAATAGTCCATACCCGCCGTTGCTCTTCATCATCATCAAAAATAAAATCTTCCTCAAGAATCAATTCCTCCCCTACAACGCGGCCTTTAATTCTAACTTCAAAACGTCGAGTCTGCTTACCACTTCTATCTTGCAACATTCCCCATGCTTTCACGCTGCCACTGAAATATTGAAAAAGGGCAAAATCAGGTTGTGTGCCTTGATACTCATCAATAGCCGTTGTACACCCAGCCAACGTAAGACTAAACAAAAAAATAAAACCTAACTTAACGTCACGCAAACATGTCGTAACTGATTTCATCATGGTGATACACCTTAAGCTGACAATATTATTAACAATTAATTACCCATTAACTGCTGTCGCATTCTTGGGTAGGCCGTGTTGGGTGAAAGCCAGATATTGAGAAAATATTGTGACATTTCATTTTCAGGGATAGCGCCAATCACTTTATTGTCTTGGTAAAAACGACCACGCTTCTGATTTAAAACAAAAATAAGCCTATCGCCATCTTTTACATCTGGCCAAATCGTGGCTAACACGTGTAGCCAACGTTGCCGCTTTAATGAACTCACATTTAAGTGCTGCCATTGTTCATCTGTCGCTTCAAGAAGTTCTTCTTTATCGATATTGCGTCGATACTTAATCACCAGAGCGACCTCACGTTGGCCTACCGTATAGTCACCGTCAGGTGTTCGTAGCTCAGAGTCATAAATCACCCAAGGCCCCCAAGTTAATGTTGCACTCCCCACCGTTGGCCATGACTGCCAAGGGATTGAGGCGCTCACCATAGAAGAGACACAGATGATTGATACCATGAATAGGCATAGCATCACGTATTTACCGGTGTAGTTGTAAATCATAAAACCTCCGACTTAAACAAGCTGTCAGCCATACCAAAATGGTACCAAGTAGCGACCATGTCACTAACAGCACACAAAATGTCATTGGCACGCCAAAAGGCCATTGAACTGCCTCTAATTGGCGTCCTGCCAAATAACTCATTGCGCCACCGAGAGTAAAAAACGCAATCACAATTATTTTGGGATAACTCAGTACGGTATGCCGCATAACCCAAACAAATGATCCAAAACCTATCCAAAGTAACATCAGCCAATAAGGGATCATCAGATTGGTGTTATCTAGTGCGTCCTGCGGCAACGTTGTTGCAGGGGGAAACACAAATAAACCCGCATGATACCAGACACTGTCAATCGTTATCCCAAGCAGACCCACGACGATCCCTGCGATGATTGACCCGCGATAGAACCACCAACAATTGGCGATAAGTACAGCCGAAAGCCATAAATAACTGTTTTGGCCAATGACACACACAAACCAAAACACATTGAACAATGCACCCACAATCACGGCTTCTTTCCAGTTCATTATGTCGTCCCATTGCATGTCAATCATTAAAGTCAGTCACGTTGCTATACACGCCACCCGCTACGGCTTACAACTATCTGAACCGTACTGATGCTTCGCTCGCGAAATCCTCCTTCACAGTAACAGAGGTAATATCGCCACATGCGTATAAACCGTTCATCAAACCCCTGCTGAACCAGTTGTTCTATATTGTTATTAAAACGAGCATGCCAATCTGACAATGTTCTTGCGTAGTCCATTCCGATATCTTTTATATCGCGGATGATAAAATCAGTCTGATCGGTCAACTGGGTCGTCAGTAAGGTAATGGATGGTAAAAAGCCACCAGGGAAAATATGTTTTTGGATAAAATCGACCCCTGTACTGTAATTATCATAACGCTGATCAGCGATAGTGATCGTTTGAATCGCCATTAAGCCATCAGGCTTAAGCAATGCCTGACATTTTTTTAGATACGTTGTTAAATACTCTTTCCCCACCGCTTCAATCATTTCAACGGAAACAACCTTGTCATATTCACCATCAAGATCGCGATAATCATTTAATAGTAATGTGATTTGATGATTTAACCCTTCTTCTTCAATTCGCGTCTTCGCCCACAGATACTGTGCTTCCGAAATTGTCGTTGTCGTGACACGACAGCCATAATGTTTCGCCGCATGAATGGCTAAAGCTCCCCAACCCGTACCAATCTCAAGCAGGTGATCACTAGGCTGTAAATTCAATTGCTGACAAAGCCTATCCATCTTATTGATTTGTGCATCTTCTAGGTTACAACTCTCTTGATCATAAATACCCGATGAATACAGCATGTTTACATCTAAGAAGATACGGTAAAAATCATTACCGAGATCATAATGAGCCATGATGTTTTGTTTAGCTGCCGCCTTATTATTACGTCGTGAACGGTGTAACCATTTTTCTTTGATGGTTGTTAACCAACCAACTTTGGCTTCTATTTTATCTAATATCGCTAAATTTCTAGCTATCACTTTAATAACTTGCGTTAAATCAGGAGAGTCCCACCAGCCATCTATATATGCCTCTGCGGCGGCAATGCTTCCCCCCGCTAATAGACGTTTATAAAATCCACTATTGTGCACAATAATCTGAGCCTGACATTCTGCAGAATGATCACCCAAATAGTAAGTTTCTCCATGATGTTCTGAAAAAGTGATGCCGACATCATTCATCTGGCCAATAATGTCGAACACCACTTTTTTTGCTATGTTATCAGACACAGTCAGCGCGCGTTCATTATTATTTACTTCACTTTTTATCATTAGAAAATCCTCATCTCAACGTTGCTTTCTGGCTGTAAAACGGACCCTTTTTTTGTTTATTCAGCGCGTGGGTAATCATAAAAAGGTGATTTTTTTAACCATAGCCTTAATGCTTGCCAATATATTCCGATAACAACTTTTATTGTCTGTATTGGCGTAGCGGCAATCAAACGCCACAGAACCAACGATGAGAAAGGCATTCGCTTCATACCCATAGTGGCATCAAGTACTTTTTTATCATTACTATTGTCGTGGATATCAAGGTGGACCAACACGTGCTTGTGTGGCTCATTCAATCGCCAATTATAATACTGTGTCATCGGATTAAACGGTGAAACATGAAACTGTTTATCTTCACGCCAATATGGGCTTGACCAATACTCGGTAGCGGGGAGTAAATAATAATGACGTTTATTCCACGGGGTATTACTCACTTCAACGAGTACCGATTGCCACCTCCCCGTATTATCGTAGAGGTAATAAAGATTGATTGGGCTAAAGTAGATACCAGCATAGCGAAGCTGGCATAACATCATCACTCTCCCATCGACAACCTGACTTCCCAGTGACGCCGATTTCGCGATCACCGCATGCTTCAGGGTCTGGTAATCATCCGCAGCTGTGGGCCTAATGATTTCATGGGGAAGGTAGTCCAAGGCATTAAGCCGGGCGAAGTGCCACCAGCGATGACCAAACCCTGTCACTGTACTTTCAAGCTGCTCCACCTCATCAAGATCAATCAGCGGCATAAACATCGGATAGCTGAAACGATGAACCACGGGCATAAAGCGTCGATGTCGTACGGTACCGATAAACAACGCACTATTCATACATTATTCCTTAAGATCACTACTTTTGAACTGACTACATTGAAACCATGCCTTTACAACAATTGCTGCTGATCATTTTTCGCCTGAACAACGGCTTCAGCCAATGGGTGTTCTTGCCTATCGTGACAATCATCAGAAACGTCCATACCCTCTATCGCCTCGACAATATCTAACCCACTTCGAACCCCGTCTTCATGGAAACCGTTATACCAATATGCCCCACAAAACCATGTATTTGGCTTACCATTGATCCGATGCCGTTGTTGTTGCGCAAGCAGACTACTGGTGGTGAAAACCGGGTGATCATAATTAAACCGTCGTAATATTTTTTGCGAATTAATCTGATCCGTTTGATTTAACGTGACACAAAAAGTTTCTGGGGACGAAATACCCTGCAAAATGTTCATGTTGTACGTCAAACTCGCCAGTTTGTGATCACGCTGACCATCAATCTCTTTTCCTAAATGGTAATTCCACGCTGCCCATGCCTTTTTTTCTCTGGGCAGCATTGCTTCATCCGTATGGAGTACCACTTCATTGTTCTGATAAGTCATTGCCCCAAGGACGGCGGCTTCATCAAGTGTTGGGTCTGCCAGTAATGCTAATGCCTGATCACTGTGGCAGGCCAAGATCGCATGATCATAAATCTCAGACACACCCTGCGCTGTCACTATCACTTTGCCATGACTGCGTCTAATACTCTTTACCGGTGTTGATAACCGAATACTGTCTTTAAACGGTTCAATTAGCCTAGTCACATATTCCCGAGATCCCCCCGGAATGACATACCATTTTGGTCGATTAAACACATCAAGCAGCCCATGATGACGAAAGAACCGAATGAAAAAGGCCAGCGGAAATCCCCGCATATCAGACAATGTCGAAGACCAAATCGCAGCGCCCATGGGGAGAATATAATTTTCAGAAAAATAACGGTTAAAAGCATTCGCCTCAAGAAACTCGCCTAGTGTTCGTGATTGTTCTGTATTCAGATCAACGTCAGTTGCTAACCGATTAAAACGGAAAATGTCCATAATAAAACGATAAAATCGAGGGTTTAACAGATTCCTCACCTGTGAAAACATTGAGCTTAACGTATTGCCATTATATTCAAGGCCATTCTCATCATTGTGTACACTGAAGCTCATCTCGGTCGGTTGACCATAAATACCTATGTCTGCCATGAGCTTTTCAAAATGGGGATAAGTACGATCATTAAACACAATAAAGCCAGTATCAATCGCATACTTTCCACTATTTACCTCAACATCTACCGTTGCCGTATGGCCGCCAACATAATCATTCGCTTCGTACAGCGTGATGTCATGATTTTGATGTAAATGATAAGCACATGTTAGCCCTGAAATACCGGTTCCTATGATGGCAATTTTCATTCTTATCTCCTTATCATTCGTTTGATAATGGCAATCTGTAAGTTTATGGGAAGCAATGCAATGGCTTTTAAAAGCAGGCTAAATGTCAGCGGAAAATAAATTTCATTCTGTTTACGTGCAATACCCTTCATAATTTTCGCCGCAGCAAATTGTGTCGTAACAAGCTGCGGCATCGGAAAATCGTTTTTATCAGTCAATGGGGTTTTTACAAAACCCGGACTCACGAGTGACACCGTCACGCCTTTATCAGCAAGATCTAATGACAAGGTATTGGCAATATAAGCAACAGCGGCTTTCGATGAGCCATACGCTTCAGCCCGAGGTAACGGTACGTAAGAGGCCGTTGAACCAACAATAACCAGATGCGTCATTGCGGTAAAACGATCCTGTACCGCTTCAATACTGTTGAGCAAGCCAAACACATTAACCTCATAGATGCGTCTAACCAAGGCTACATCTATCTGGCCATTTTCAATATATTCGCAAGTGCCAGCATTCAAAATGATAAGATCAGGTAAGGGGCATAACCCTTCTAACGCTGATCGTGTTTCATTTAAATCAACAATATTAAAACAAAGACTGACGATATTTTCATGCCGTGAAGATAAGCTATCCAGCCGGTGTTTATTTTGTCCGCATGCATACACATTCCAACCGCTATGGGCATATTCAACTGCGAGTTGCTCACCGATGCCTGAACTTGCTCCAGTAATTAACACCTGATTATTCATTGTATGCGTTGTCATATTGTCACCGCCCATCACCTATAACGAATCATCTGTAACCAATAACCTGAGTAAGCATTACACTTGTGATTTTAATTTACGGATCAGCGCACCAACGAAGGGGATACCTTCATAGATCATTTGCCCCATATCAAAGTAATCTCGATGCTGAATAACCTTTTCACCTGAAAACTGAATTCGTGAACAGCCTACGACTTTCTGCAACCTCCCATGAAACAACTTAGAGTGCGAAAACAGCATGGTCCATTGCAGATAGGCAACATCATCACGGCTTATACTTTCATGGATCTGAAACTGACACTCATCAACGGATTTAAATAGTCGTTCAAAATATGCCATTAGCGCGCTCAATCCTTCGATACGGTGCACCGGGTCTTCAAAAATCACATCATCATGGTAAATATCCGCAATGACCGAGACGTTATCTTTATCCATGTCAGAATATACTCTGGCAAACCTGTCAATTAGGGCTGTTGCGTCTTTATCCACCATACAATAAACCTCAAGATTCAAAATGTAAGCACGAGACAGCACTGTGTGTTTACCGCTCTATATTTAAAATATCCTGCATTGATTTTGCGTCCTTAAATGCCGCTATGGCTCTAACACGCGCAGTCTTGTGGTCAACTATGGGTGTCGGATAATTCAACCCATGGGCATTGGGCCACGCATGTGGTTGATGAATATATCTGTCTGGTACATCTTTCAGCTCTTCAACCCACTTCCGGATAAATACCCCATTTGGATCAAATCGCTCGCCTTGGGTTGTTGGATTAAATACCCGGAAATAAGGCTGCGCATCTGTCCCGGTAGATGCAGCCCATTGCCATCCACCATTATTCGAAGCGACATCACCATCAATTAAATGCCGCATAAACCATTGCTCACCGACTTGCCAATGAATAAGCAGATCTTTAGTTAAAAAACTGGCAGTGATCATTCGTAAGCGGTTATGCATCCAACCCGTTTTCTTAAGTTGTCTCATCGCGGCATCGACGATCGGAAAGCCTGTTATTCCATGTTGCCATGCGGTTAATAAGGCCTCTGAATGCTGCCAGTTAACGTACTTTGTCCATGAATGAAAGGGTTGATCACGGCTGAGCTTCGGCGCTGCCACAATAAGATGACGATAGAATTCGCGCCAAACGATTTCATTGAGCCAGATAAACGGTCCGCTTTCAGGCTCATCCAATCCATCGGGATACACATTCAATAATGCTGAGAGACACTGTCGTGGTGATAACATACCCAATGCTAAATAAGGGGAAAGGCAACTTGTGCCGTCTTTCGCCGGCAGATCTCTGCATTGATGGTATTCCATGGCCTTTTCCTGACAGAACATCAATAGTCGCTGACGGATTGCCTCTTCATCAACAGGCCAGTTCATACTTCCCGACCGAGTATCAGGTAAGGCATAAGTCAGGTCTATATTCCTCCCCATTCGATACGCGGTATGATGAACAGAGGTATCATTGTGCTGATAGCCGTCAACCTCTGGAAGCGGTGAAGGCCGGTTCGCTCGATACAACTTTAACCATTGCCGCCGAAATGGCGTAAAGATCTTAAACGGAGCTTCCTTCTGAGTGAGCACAGAACCAGGGGCAATCACACATTGATCATCATAAGCACTGAATCGTATCTTGTTATTCATCAGCAATTGACCAGCCTGTTCATCTCGCTGGCTTTCATTCCATTCATACTGCTTATTGCAATACACATGGTGAATCCGACACTGATCACTGATTTTAAGTAACGCCTGAGGCACGAGGCTATAGTCAGCCACTTCCACCACAATCAATGGGATTTCCTTTGCTCTGAGTTGATCACGCAAAACAGTTAATCGACGGCGTATCAGATCAATTTGTATGGGCGCAACATGGTGTTCATACCATTGCATCGGCGTTGAAATATAAATCGCCAGTAACGAGTCGCTGTTCGCGCGGGCTTGTGTCAGTGCGGTATTATCAACAATCCGTAAATCAGTTCGAAACCAGATCAATCCTCGGCGTTCATGAAGGCTCATATTGCCACTCCAGCAATTCAGGGTGGATTGAAGCAAGACTGCCTGAAAGATGTAATATGCCGGTTGTTTCTCTTAACAGGTTGTCTAATTGCACCAATTCAGCACGTTCGATTTTGTGGTCCCCATCCAGATAAATAACCTTCTCTGGCCATGCGTTCATCACCGAGATTAGCGGGATAAGCTTTCCTGTTATCTCAGTCAGCATCGTCACACTGTAACCTAAATGTGCAAGCTGACTGGCTTTAAGCCATACGCGGTAACTGGGCTGAGGGTCAAAACTCAACAGTAAGCATGGCTTCTTGTTTCGTTTACGGCTTGCTGCAACAAGGGCCATGCAACATTCATTCAGTACATTTCGCCACAGAGCAGACTGAATACTCAGCAATGGGTTATCACTGCAATCTATGATGCCGTTGAGCTTGTCTGCTATCTGGGTTTCAAATACATCCTCTGGGTACTCTTTCATCAATAATATCAATCGCTGATGAAGCAGTTTCGCATCCATGGCATTCAGTGCAGTGAGTAAACTTTCTACCGCTTGCCGACGATCACCATTCAGCTCATCAACCAGTGGTTCGACGGCTTTACCTTCCAGTAAGGGACGTACTTTCCCAATCGCGACGCCTTTTTCTAACCAACTCAGAATTTCCTTGATCTTGTTAATATCCTGCTGACTATAGAGCCGGTGACCCTTTTCGGTCCGCTGTGGGTTAATTAAACCATAGCGTCGCTGCCATGCACGTAACGTGACCGAATTCACCCCAGTGATGTCAGAGACATCTTTGATGGCGTACAAGCCTTGGCTCCTATTCTCTGTATCACAGTCCATAGCGTAGCTTTAGCTCCTCTGGATACGGGTCAATAAAGGTCTGAATTTGTAAATAGGGATCGGGGTACTCACGTAAATAGTGCTTAATCAACGCCATCGGTGCCAATATGGGCTGATGGCCTTGTTTATAACTGAGGATCAAATCTGCCAGTTCTTGCTTTTGCTCTTTGGTTAACGCCCGCTTAAAGTACCCTTGAAGGTGCATCAACACATTGGTTTTATTTTTGCGGCTTGCCCGTTCTTTAATTGCATCCATAAACTGCTGGCGATATTCGATGTAAAATTCATCTAAATTCCACGATTTAATTTCTGCCACCATCGGCCCCATGGCTTTGTAAGCTCGCGGTGAATGAGCCATCAGCACTAATTTGTAACGGGAGTGGAATTTGACAAAGGCATCGACAGACAAGTTATCGCGTACACAGTGATAAAAGTCACTTAGCGCAAAGATGCGAAAGACAAAGTTCTCTCGTAATACCGGATCGTTTAAACGGCCATCTTCCTCGATAGGTAACCATGGCATTTTGGCCATGAGTTCTTTGGTGTACACACCTACAGAGCCACCTGGCACAGTGTTGTTGTTGGATAGATATAATTTTACTCTCTCCATCCCACAAGTGGGGGATTTAGCACAAACCACATAACCACACAAGTTATCAAATTGGGTGATCTGCTTATGAGCGAATTTTTTCATTTTATCGGTATAGTCGAGGTCATCTTGCTTACTATCCACCAATCTTTCAGCACCTGATGGCAACTGTAGTAATCGGATTGCCGGGCGAGGGATTGTCATCCCGATACCTACTTCAGGGCAGACGGGTTTAAAGGTAAAATATTGCGATAATTCATCAACTACAAAGCGGTTCTGTTTATGCCCACCATCAAAACGAACTTGCTCGCCCAACACACACGCACTTATCCCTACCGTAATCGTCATAACAGACCCTTGTACAAATCAATCTTCTTGTACAAGTAACAATAGTGCAGGTTTTGATGTTGTACAAATGTTAATTTTGTATAACTCTGTGTACCCTTTCTGCGTTAGAAAAAGCCTTTTAACCATCAACAAAAAGGGAGCTTCAAGCTCCCTTTTTGTCTGATCAGTTATGCGTTACTGGCACTTTGAAACCATAATTTGCTCAGGTTCACCACTATCGGTAAATGTTAGGCTCCAAACATATCGACCTGCTTCCGGCAAAGTAACTGCCGTGTCTTTACCATAACCACCGGCTATAAGGGTTGCGGCAACACCCGCCTTTAGCTTCAACCCCTCAGCAGTATACTGTGGTGTCCAATCTTTACTGGCGTACTGCATTTTATAAGCCCCTGCTTTTTCTTCAACAATGGCCTGATAAAGATTATCCCCTTTGTATTGGTAAGCACGTTGTTCCTTGTGTTTCCAGCCTGCATCAGCAAAATCACCCACAACATAAAGCGTCTCTGAAATAGGGCCATGACCTTCTACCGTCGGGTTATCACATTGCGCCATGATCCCTTCACCCACCAGCGATACTGCGGCAGCAGACTGTTTGATGACGCCTGCCGCTGTAGCCTTTTCAATCTTAAGAAAACGAGGCTCAAAACCCGCTAAAGGAATCGCATACTCGCCGTTGTGTGCAGCGAAGGTCTCCCCTGTTAATAAGTCACGCAACTCACCTTGCGAGCCGATATCGTTGGCATTAAGGGTGATAGTATCAGCCTTATCCGTTAAACTCACCATATACAGCAGTGCCTCGTTATCTGCTTGTTTATGGTCAACATACACACTATCTGTCGCTAATACGTTAGTACGAATACCTTTAGATAATGCAGGATGTTGTTCACGTAGTGCCATCAGCGATGCAACGTAATTTTTAAGATCAATCTGCTTGGCATTAAGTGACACGGTCACTCCCTCAACTTTGGCACTGGTCCGTGCAACATGATCATCACACAACCCTTTTACCGCGCAGTCTTGTTTTACTTTCTGAGCAAATCCATCAACCTGATCACCGATTTCTTCACCGTAATACAAAGTTATTGGACCGGTATAAGCTGCCTGGAACGATAACGCAGCCTTATGCCGTTGCCAGTATTCGGTTTGCTCTGGTGAGGCAATTCCACCACGTTGCAGCAGATCCCCAAAACGCACTAAATCATGATTACCCAGCATCAAGTTTGGCTGAGCGTGATCAGGATACAGGCTATGTAGCGACATGCCTTCATTCAACCATTGTCCACCTTTGCGACTAACGCTGCTTTCATTGACAGCAAAAGTTTCAACAACACGATAACGCATTGGGAAATCAAACGCTGAGCACAAAGCAGGATCGCTTTCTTTTCCGTAGCCCGTATCCGTGATGTATTGTTCGTTGTTCCAGATTTCAGCCACCATATAACCTAACGGGTGGACAGTTTCTCCCTTATCGTTAACGTACGTCACCGACTTCGATGCGTTATCAACGCTTTTTCGAATGGCTTTCCAGGCATCTGTCGGCACTTGGTAGGCCTGATCAAGACGCCAACCATCAATCTTTAGCTCTTTAACCCAATAACTCGCCACTTCTTCATAAAACGCAAGGCTTTCTGGGTAACTCACTGGATTACTCTTACCTACTGGTAGACGTCCTTGCGGTGAGGCCACAACATTGCCCTTATGATGCCCGAACACCCCATCAAAGAAGACATACAGTCCTTTAGCGTGAGCCTGCTCAACCAATTGACGCGCTTGTTCCATGGTGCCAAATCGAGGATCAATAGCAAAATAGTTACTGGCGAAATACCCCGTCGCATCAAGCCTGTCAGCCCAGTGGTCTTGACCGTCAACAGGGATAGAATCAAACACAGGTGTCATCCAAATGGCATTCACACCCAATGATTTTATGTAATCAAGCGAATCAATGATCCCTTTCAAATCACCATTATGATGGCTGGTACCATAACCGGTGCCATGACCAACGGCCTTATCACCATCAACAAAGCTTTCAACCATAACCTGATAGATACGGAGATCATCCGTCATCGCGGCCATTTGGCTATCACAGGAGTAGCGGGGACCACTCACACTAGCTGTAGTATTGTCAGTTGCTTGATCCGTATTGCTGCAAGCGGTTAACGATGCAGCAATGGCCAATGCAAGATAAGAGCATAGATTCCGTTTCACGATGAAGATCTCCGAAGATTGGGTACACAACCATTATTCATACTGTCAACACATTAAAACCCTCCCTCGACTGGGGTTACAAGGCGTAGAGAGAGGGCGTAGAGAGAGGCGTAGTCATCAAAACGGTGTTTATTGATTTATTACCGCGATGTCATACTATTCCTAGCCCTACAAAATGAGACAAAACGCAATTACTGAACTTTTGCTAGCAGTGATAGCGACGACATTCTGTTATGTATTTCAGGTTTTCTCTATTCGCGTTTACCTAACGGGTATGTTTGCGATATTACGCCCAATTTCGAACATTTCTCTATAGAGAAGGCAAAGTCGGCTTTCGCCATGATGCTCAATAAACCAACAACTAGCGATTTTATTTAAAAGAATCCTGCTTCAGCTATTCTTTCCGCTGGTACAATATCGTCATACCAACGGGTATTTTTGAGGTAAGTAAAATGCAACATGACCAATTTGAAGCTTTGATTAAATCCCTGTGCGAGAAAGCAACCCTACCTGAGGTTCTGGATGCACTTAAAGCGTGTGAAGACACCGAGATTGCTGAAGCGGCTGAGTCTCTAACCGGACAATTCAATTTGGCGGAAATTGAGGGTGAACAACGAATTTACCATATTTCCATTGAAGAAAACGATGACGGTGAAGAGCAAGAGTACGCAGAGTGGATCATGAACGTCGGTGACGACGTAATCAAATTTGTCGCATGGTTCTTCTATGACATGTTTGATGTGAAACAAAAAGATGTTTACCAAGCGGCAGGTCGTACCTACCAGCAACCAAAGCGTAAATAATCTTTGCATCTAATCGCCGGTACGACCTTGCTATACAGCAACGCATTCTTGGTAATGCCGGCGTATTTTTAGTTTGGTGAGTTCAAATTCAGTGAATAAGGCTACATAGCCCCATACCGTCATCCCTATCTGTATCACACTAACGTTGAAAACTAGCAGCATTACCGCCCTGAAAGACTAACCTCATCCAAATTCACTCAACATCATACAAATGCCCTACTGGCTCTTTTTCGTAATGAAATACTATGGCGCATCTATACAGTAAAGTGGATATCTACAATGAGAAAAGTGCAATTAATTAACTCTGTTGGTATTGGCGGAGAGAACAAATACAACGATATTAAGAGTGTCCAAATAGCTCTAAATTTATTAGGCTTTAAAGATGGCAATAACCAAACACTGAGTGAAGATGGCTCATTAGGGCGAAATCCAGAGAAATCCAAAACAGTCGCCGCTCTAAAACGTTGCCAAAAAGACCTTGTAAGAATGGTCCGTCCCGATGGCAGAATCGATATTAATGGACGAACGCATAAAAAAATCAACGATAAACTCTCATCCATTGCCCCTGTCGCAGCGGCGGGGAATTCCTCAGCAACGGCGACTCAAGTCAACGCTAATAGCAAAGATCCTCGAAAGCTAAAGACACGAGAGGCCGTAGCCGCTGTGTATGGCGAAATCAGCGCTAATAAAACGTGGGCTAATCAGATTAAATATCACACCAAGTATACTTTGCCGAGCAGCCTTACTTCTCACCGCGATTACAATTGGATTAGCGTTTTTCACCCCCAAAAAATAAAGCTCAAACATTTTTACTGCAACAAAGATATGATTCCATTTCTAGACAAAGCATTAAGCTTTGTTGTCGATAGAGGGCTAGTTGCTGAACTAAAAGAGTTTGGAGGATCGATTTTTATAAGATCGTCTCGCGGAGCGTCTCAATGGTCGGCACATGCTTGGTCCCTGGCCATAGATATAAATATGACAGGCAATGGATTAGGCCAAGAGCCTTCGATGAATAGAGAGTTAGTAAAGTGCTTTAAAGATGCTGGTTTTGGTTGGGGAGGTGATTACAGTCGCAAAAAAGATGGAATGCACTTTACGTTAGCGGGTTTTGATATGCCGGCCTCAAGCTAGGAGTCTTTATCGTGAAATACGCCATTATTTTACTGTTAGCAGCAACCTTTTCATCGCTAGTAATGAGCAATGACGCTAACCACTACAACTTTAAAGAAACGACTACATGCAAGGAGACTGGCGATAACCCAAATCAAGCAGCGGTAACATCGACATGTGGTAACATTGGACGTTATTCAGTCGAACTAGCTCAAGTTCTACCTGACATCCAAGTTATTTCGCTTTTACGTAAAGACATTAAAATATTAAGTTGGTTTCATACTGTAACCAAGGAGCTCCCTTTTATACTGGACTTTCCAATCTACTGGCTAGTTGAACAAAATGAACCTCGCTATCTGCTTACCAAACTGAATATCGGTAGCGAAGAAGCAAATTTTGATTATCAACCTCACCTCGTCGTGAGTCGTGTTCAGAAAGATAAAATTTGTCCAATCCTTACACTTTCAACATTGGATATAAATGAAGCAAAGCAGTACATGCTAGAGAAAGCAGAAACGCAACTAGCCCAGCTACCTTGTCTTAAACCTGTAAATGAGCAGTAACAATTAAACCATTTATGGGGCTAAACTCACTGCTGACTTGTCTGTAATAAAAAGGGATATGTATTAATCAATCACCTACTGATGCATATCCCCTATCTACTCAGAAATAGCCATTCCTCTTCAAGCTTATTTGACACGCTGGCTTAACTTTTATCATGCTCTAACACCCCCATTGAATGATTGCAAAACAATAAAACCAAAGAGATCCAATATCTAAGTGATAGCTTTTCTTTGAAGTGGATAAAAACCAAAAACTCATTAATGCAATCGAATACCCACAATTATGCGCTGAGCTCATCAATGGCATTTACACATCAAAATACACCTAAAAGCAATCAAGTCATCTGTTATCCGCGCTCAGGAAACATTTTACAATGCTCCATAAATGGACTAAATTATAAATATACTCCATACAAGGACTATCATTATGAACCTAGCGAAAGAAAGTGGCTTTAGCACTAAAGCGTTGTCCATGGCTGGTTTTAAGGCAGCAGACAACATCCTTTCATCGTGGGGATGCACCGCGCAGCAGAGCCAGAATATACTGAAGCTCTCAAAATCGTCTTACCACAAGTACAAGGCAAACCCTGATAGCACGAAATTGAGCGATGATCAGCTTGAACGAGTAAGCTACATCCTGAACATACATCAGGCATTACGCATTGTGTTCGGCAATCCTGCTAACGTAAGCGGTTTTATGAGTATGAAGAATAACAATGACTACTTTGCTGGTCGTACACCGCTTGAAATTATCGAATCAGGTAAATTTGGTGACTTGTACGAGGTTGCTCGACGTATTGATGCATTAAGAGGTGGATTGTGGGGATAACGGATAATCAGCAACACATGAAAGGACATCGTCTGATTAATACCAAATACCCCCCTATCGATTTATTCGATAACGTGGCGAGCCCTGAAGAGTTTGAAATGCTTTATGCCATTCAAGCCATGACCAATCCACGATTACGTGATGAAGTCGGAGATATCACCTTAATTCACTCATCAGAAATCCCTTTTCATTGTGAACGCGGTAGAAGTTATGCCATGGCACCGTTTACACACATTAATCCTAATGGTGGTCGATTTAATGACGGCTATTTTGGTGCACTGTATATCGCGTCAGATGACCAGACAGCCGCATTAGAAGTTAAGCACCACCAGCAAAAGTACTGGTCAAACATAGAAGGGTTAGAATATGACCGCTTCTTGTTTCGAGGGTTGATCGTTACCCACGAACCCGCCCCCATTCATGTCGTCGCGCCAGATAACGCAGTGATGCTTAATCCTGATTGCTATGCGGCATCACAACAGCTCGCCCGCCATTTAAAAAAAGAGGGTTATCAAGCGATACAGTATCCATCAGTGCGTTCTGACAGTGGTATATGTTGGGCACTGTTCACCCCTAAGCCTGTTTATGATGTTGTACAAACTTACCTGCTTGAAATGATCTGGGATGGTGAACAAATAACAGAAGTCAACAAAGTCAAGATCATGACGGCGTAAACAACCGCTTGCGGTATTCCCGCGGTGAGCAACCATGATACTGACGGAATCGGTGGGTAAAGTTAAACGGGTCTTGATACCCCAAACGCTGTGCCACCATACCGACCGTCCATTCGCGGTAATAAAGTAAGTCGACAGCTTTTTCCATCCGTAATTCAATCAGTTTTTGCTGCGTCGAACAGTTATAAAGCTGCTTGGTGATTCTGTTCAGTTGCTCAGTGCTAAGATAACACTGCTTCGCAATTCCTTTTACTGACCAATTCAGGTGGAGCTGAGATTCAATCTCATTAAAGACACTTTGTACCCGTAATACCGAGTTAGACGGTGCCAGTGTTGCGGTTCCCAGAAGTAGGCGGGAAAGTTCGCTGGTAAACAGTTTTCGATAGCTCGATCGTCCCCCGGTCTCACAATGTAATAAATGCATGACGGACCAGATCTGCTCACATAAATACGAATCCTCTACCCGCTGCCCATTAAGTGCCAATGACTTCCATTTTCCTGTCGGATCTAACAGTATCCACGCCATTTTCCAATGGTTAGATAACTCGCTCAACTCAAAACGAAACGGCTGACCCGCGGGCAATACCGTCAGTGTATTCGGCGCAAGGCAATATTCCCGGTCTGTGGTGGTCAGTTTGCCCATCCCATCCAGGGTAAAGAGTAACGTATGATGGAACGTCAACTCACGTTCGATTTCGTAGCCTTCAGACAAATCAGCCAACCCAGCCATAAAAAAATCATTATCTTTAAACTCGGGTAAATCTGACTGAGTAAGAAACCGCTCCTTACAGGCTTCAGCTAAATAAACAACCTCTTTCCATTCCGTTATTTTCTGTGATAACGCGCGCCCTACCGTGCCAGATTTGCACAGGTTTTGTGGTTTTTCTAACATGTCGATTCTTTCCCTGCTCCGTTATAGTTGCCACCGTAATCAATGGGTATAAGACCATCATCGTCAGACTAACAAGGCGTCATCATGACAACACAAAATAACACACAATCAGCGCTACCTGACGGACTCGTCTCCCGTGTGGCGAAACTGGCTTTTCCCGTTGCCATTCAAAGCGCACTTGTCGCTATTCTGGCCCTTGCTGACGTTTTGATGGTCAGTGATTTTGGCCAGTCAGCCACTGCTGCAGTGGGTATTGCCTCTAAATGGCACTTTGTTGCCATTATGATCATGGCAGGCCTTGCCTCTGCCAATGGCGTGTTAGTCTCCCAGTATTGGGGGAAAAATGACAAAGTACATGCGAAAACCGTTACTTTACAAGCAATGAAATTTGGTGCCTCTATTATGGTGCCCGTGACGTTTATCATCACGTTTTTTGCGCCGCAAATCATGCAACTGCAAACCAATGATTTTCAAGTTATTGAGCAAGGTGCGCAATACCTTTGGTACAGTTTTCCTGTTTTAATCTTGACCCATATCATTATCACCGCAGAATCTAGCCTTCGCTCAAGTGGCGATGCCATGCTGCCGTTAATTTTAGGGGCAATCACTATTGCATTGAATATTTCCCTCAATTTCCTATTAATCAAAGGTGGATTGGGGATCCCTGCAATGGGGGTTGCAGGAGCTGCACTGGCAACGACCATTGCGCGATTTGCACAGGTATTGATGATGTGGGGTGTGATGGCATACCGCCATCATTGGCTATTAACCAGCAAAGCCATTCCAAAGCACCAAACGCTGTGGATGACCTACCGTAAACTGGCTATTCCCAATTCAGTCAATGCTCTACTTTGGGCGCTGGGTACTCTGACTTACCAAATCATTTTTGGTCACATGGGTACCACCGAATTGGCCGTATTTAGCATGATTGGTCCGTTTGAATCACTGCTGTATGCAACATTCATGGGTATTTCTGTCGCGTGCTCGGTGTTGATCGGTCAGTCTCTTGGTCGTGATGAATTTGATGTTGCTCAGGCAATGACTAAGTTTTTCTTAAAATTTGTCCTTATCTTAGGTATGGGGGTTGGTCTGTTCCTCTATATCAATCACAGCTTTGTATTGCAGTGGTTAAACTTGGATGCCGAACCACTTTCGCTTCTGGCGCAGCCTGCAATGCTGGTGATCAGCGTGGGGATCAGCCTGCGTATGCTAAACATGATCATTATTAACGGGATATTGCGGACTGGCGGTGAGAACTTATTCTGCCTAAGAATGGATTTTATCGCGATGTGGATGATAGGAATCCCTGTCACTGCATACAGTGCGTTCATTGGTAACTGGGATTATGGGACCGTGTATCTTGCAATGCTGACAGAAGAAGTCGTCAAGTTATCTCTGTGTTTTAATCGATATCTCAAGCGTCGTTGGCTAAATAACCTAACGGTACAGCCACAACCGGCAATCTGACCAATTTAAGCGCCGATAGTAATCGTATTATCGGCGTCTACTCGATTCAGCATCAATGTGTACCATCCTTTACTGCAAGGTAAAAACCGACATCAGCGACGTGAGTTTCAAGATCATAGCTGTGGTATAGCTCAAAGCACGGTCGGTCATCAATCATCAGTCCTGCTGTAATAGCTTCACCTTTCAATTGGTGCCAGCGTTCTCCATACTGCAACTTAGATTTTACAATTCCCCGCACCGTACAATACCGTCCTGCCGGCAACTGTTGCATTGCGATATCCCCGTCACACACAGTTCCCGGAGGTACAGTCAAGCACAAATCTGTGGTGCACTTTTCTGGCGCAATGTATTCCGGATCATCATGATATATAAAGAGACACTGCCCCCCCTGCACATTGTGCTCACCCGCCCACTGATATAAGCGGTCCAGAGCCGACTCATAATTCTCACCATAAGGACCCACGACTCTGATGTATGCGAGGCTGCGTTCAGTAATTACTTCACTCTTCATAATCTCACCTAGACTTAGTAGTGCTTAAGAAATCTATTCACAGTGGCCCTGCCACTAAGGTTAGTCTATGTTTGAATGGCTTAAGAATATCTTCAATGCAAATAATGCACATCACGATAATGTTGTGGATGACAACAAACCATCGCCTGAAGTGGATGATGACCTTGAAAGCAATTACGCCAAAGGCAGTCCCGGTGAGGAAGGCAACGATGGCAGTGGTGATGACGGCGATTAAAAAACAGAAGAAAAATAGAGGAAGGCTGAACACTCAGCCTCCTTTTCTTAGCGTCATGCGCCGAGGCGATAAACTAATTACAAACAGCTAAGTCGAAACTCCCCATCTAAATCAGAAGGTAATATTAGTGTACTGAACTGCATACCCAGTGATTTTGTACACAAAGCTTCTTTCTCTTTTCCGTCTTGAATATATTTTGTTGCATATTCGACATTCAATACCGGTTTTCCATTATCAATAAAAGGGATAAGTAAGTTACATTCTGAATTATCAAAACATTGCTCATTGACAGCAAAGTCATAATAATCAACAAGTTCTATAGCTTGCTCAATGTTATTTTTCAAACCTACCGCGAGATTTCTCGAATGCGCTTCGTTTGCTATCGTACGATTGAAACGAAGCTGATCGTTAAAAGTAAGATTAAAGCCAGTATTATTCGTGTAACCATCCACATTGTCAGGTTCAACGCCATCGCAACCTTTTTTTGCAGCAAGATCGAGCCTCTCTTTCACTATCAACAATACATTAGGTGATCGGATATCTAACCAGTTCTCACCAGGCCAATTATCCAGAGGGAGACCAATATCTGAAAGATTAAATTTATTTTCATCCGAACGCCATTGCTCATAAGTCCCGGCTGAAAAGTAACAAATAACCTTTATTTTATCAGCTTGAAGCTGTTGAATGAGAACTGTTGATGAATCAAATAAATCAATGTCATATATGTTTACATTATAAGATGTATTAACCTCGCCACTTAACTGCCATTGCCATGTAGAAAAAATAGGCGGTCGATACCAGTTACCCGTTGTTTCTGGCGAATTTTCCACATCATCAGTTACAGTGGTGATCTCTGTTTCATCGCCACCACCACAGCCAAACAATAGTAAAAAAGCAACGATTTGAATGATTAATGATTGTATTATTTTATTCATATTCTACAGTCTACATTCCACCCTGAAATAACGCTAATTAATATTAGTCATTCACTAATGTAAACATGTCGCATAAGCTAATATTTTATCAGAACCTCCTGCTCTTTGTTCTTAAATCTTATTTTGATAACAATCCACGCACCGGAATAATCTTAATTTTTTCGAGCACAGAAGAAATAACACAAACTGAATTTCAACTTCGTATTAACACGAACGTACGCCATGAGGAACCATCAAGCGTGTGAAACACTACATTCTTCACATTGAAAATATGCAAAGTCTCTTCCTGTTATTACGACTACTCAATAAGCATGAAATCAGTTTGAATGAGGCGGTAGATACACATCCATAACGTGAAATTTATAACTATCAATACCAAATCCAACAACGTAGAAAATCACAATATACGCCTGCCACTGATCACCTTATTCACCGTCGATGATACAGTGAATTCGCAGTAGCTAGCCTACTCTGGATTTGAATGGAAAGGAGTTCCTATGACAATAACAACAAGTGCTTCGCCCACCCCGACCCTGTTACAACGCGTATCCTCGTTCTTCACCCATGTAGTACAACGCTATCTGCCTGATCCCTTTTTATTTGCAGCCATCCTTACTTTTGTTGTTTTCCTCATTACCATTCCCGTTACCAATCAATCCCCCCTTCAAGTTGTTGATGCTTTTGCTGGCGGATTCTGGAATTTACTGGCATTTGCAATGCAAATGGCAATGGTCGTCGTAACGGGGCATGCAATGGCATCTGCACCGGTTTCAAAACGTTTTTTAGCTAATCTTGCCGGTTATGCGACCACACCAACGCAAGCGATAATGATTGTTACCTTTATTTCAGCAGTCGCTTGTTTGATCAACTGGGGCTTTGGTTTAGTGGTTGGCGCTATTTTCGCTAAAGAACTTGCCGCGCGAGTGAGAGGCGTTGACTATCGCTTGCTGATTGCATCTGCCTATACCGGATTCCTCTTCTGGCATGGTGGATTATCTGGCTCTGTACCTCTATCGCTTGCCACAGGTATCGGCTTATCTGAAGCAACGTCTGGTGCGCTTACCGAGGCGGTACCAACGAGCGAAACTATTTTCTCTGTGGTAAACATGACGATCGTCGGTGTTATGCTAATCGTCATTCCATTGGTTAATAAAGCAATGCACCCTAGCGCGGAAAATACCTTTGTTATTGACCCATCACTATTAGATGACAGTGAAAACCAAGTACAGGAAGCGACCCCAACGACCCCGGCCGAACGTTTAGAGCAAAGTGTGTGGGTAAACCGTGCTCTAGCTTTACTGGGATTTTCTTACATCATCAGCTATTTCATCGACAATGGTTTCGCTCTTAACCTAAACATCGTTAACTTTGTATTCTTGTTTACCGCTATATTGCTACACGGAACCCCCAAACGCCTTCTCCATGCCATTGCACAAGGGACAAAAAACACATCGGGTATCCTACTCCAGTTCCCATTTTATGCTGGCATTATGGGCATGATGGTCGCAACTGGCCCTAATGGCGTTTCAGTCGCAGGTGCGGTATCTGATTGGTTTGTTGCTATCTCGAACGAAACCACATTCCCGATGTTCACTTTCCTCAGCGCGGGTATTGTTAACTTCTTTGTTCCTTCTGGTGGCGGCCAATGGGCAGTGCAAGCCCCCATCATGATGCCTGCAGGCTTAGAGCTTGGTGTTCCCGCAGCGAAAACAGCAATGGCGATTGCCTGGGGTGATGCATGGACTAATATGATCCAACCGTTCTGGGCTCTACCCGCCCTGAGTATTGCAGGTCTCAATGCTAAAGACATTATGGGTTACTGTATCGTTACCTTGTTCGCATCAGGTGTCATCATCTGCACAGCATTTTTGTTCCTATAACCGATAAAGACAAGCCATCGCCTGCGGTGGCTTGTTTACTCCAACCATCCGCACCCTGCTACTAACCCACAATCCTTGTAACATGGCTTACCCTTATCCCTTCAAAAGTAAAACGGTTTAACTTATTAATGAAAGTATTAGTTTGTGATCAATAGCTATACCATAAACGCAATTCGTGGATTCAGTCACTGAATACATTTGTGCTTTCTCTTATCTTTGCGTCCTCAGGAATTTGCCGTAGTTAAGGTATCTATGCTAGATAAAATGGACTTTTTCGTTTGTGTTATTCGCTGCGGCTCAATTTCTGCTGCTTCGCGAAAATTCAATATATCTTGCTCGGCAGGCAGTCGGTGGTTACAAGAGCTTGAGTCCCATTTTGGCATGACATTAATGCGCCGCTCAAATCGATTATTAACGCTCACCCCGGCAGGACAGAAGCTGTTTGATGATTTTTCCCCCTTAGCTGACAGCGCAGACCAACTACGTCGCTCTATTCAAGACTTTAAAACCGAAGATATTGGTCACATCAACATTGCCTGTACGCCGGTTTATGCGAATCATTTCTTAATGAAACGAGTGGCCGAATACATGGATGAGCACCCCAATGTTACGTTTAATATCGTGGTTTCACCCTGGGCGCTCGATTTAGCGGCTGAGTCTGACTTGATGATTTCGGCTAATGCTCATTATCAGGGCTACCGCGAAAAAGACTTACATCTAGTGCGCCGTGAATTGTATCAATGCCCTTTCATTCCGATTGCGACACAAGCTTATATTGACAAATATGGCTTACCCTTACTACCTTCGGATCTCACTCAACATCGCTGCTTATTTGCCTCAACACTGACTGGCAGCAATGATTGGATATTCTCATTAGGCGATGAATCCGAGATGATAAAAATTCCCAAAACGCTCGAAGTCAACGACAGTGATTTATTGCTCGACGGCGTGATGAATAATGCAGGCATAGGCTACCTGCCGGAGTTTTTGGTGAGTGAGTCAATCGAACGAGGCGACATTGTGCGTTTACTTCCCGACTATGCCACCAGTATTTGGAGTGTTAATCTCTATTATCACCCACCACAAAAGGCTTCTACCGTGGCAACCCATTTCAAAAACACTCTACTTGCCGCCCCTTTCAATAAATAAACCGTCATTTAGCCAGCATAGTATGTATGCTACGTTCTATGCAGGCTAAACTAAATTTGAGTACACCATAATCACGATGAAAGCATAACTTTTATACCTAACAAGGCAAATAACCCACCCGTTACGTAGTCCATTACACCTGAAATACGGCCATAAACGCTTTTTGCTGATTCATGTGAGAATGCAGTCGCAAGAAACAAATGCCAACTAAGTGTAATAGAGGACATTGTTAACATTATGGCTAATATCATCCCTGCACTCATATTTAGTGGCATAGAAACACTGAATAAACTGATCACAAAGAAACCCGTTTTAGGATTCAAAATACTTGTCATAAATGCAGACATAAAAACTTTTTTCTTCGATGGTAATATCATTTGATTGTTTCCATCCCCGTCACCTAACTTCTTGGTCTTTCTAGTCAGGTAGATTTGACGAACACCCAAATATAATAAATAACAGCCACCTACGACTTTCATAAGATCAAAGACATTTGGAAAATTAGCGAATAGAATAGCCAAACCCGAACCACCCAAAAGAGCCCATAATAATGTTGCACAACTAACACCAAAAGCTGAAAACATAGCAAGATAACGGTTACAACGAAGTGCTGTATTGATAGTTAAAAGTACATTTGCACCAGGTGTCGCAACAGCTAGCATCCAAATTAAGGCCACATGAGAAATAACTAATAAATATTCCATCAACTCCAATCCCAACAAAATCAGTTTTAAACGTAAAAAGCATGTTATGCCTATGATTGTGCACTTTATTTAACAACGCTAGTCACCTCTTTCGTAAATTGTTTTCCTGTCCAAACAAATTTAATCTGATTCACTATTTCTCGGAACTCCCACTCAGGACTCATCCAAGTCCATGGTGATGCATCAATGCTGCCATCTTCATTTATATACAAATTGACAGGAAAGTTATTACTATCAGAAAAATACTGCTTTTCATCCAAAAACTCATTACTCAATACTTGAGTTAAACCAACATCTTTAAAATCAAGCGACTGAACAATATGACCATCTTCACTGATTTGATAAAAACTTATGTATTGAGATTGACCATGGTTCCCTAAAATAGAAGTGACAGAAATAACATACCCACCATTTTCTACTGGGTAAAGATGGATATCGACAGATCTCAATTCTAATCGATACGGCTCATTAGACATTACAGCAAAAGGACTACTACTGTCTTTTGTAATTGCAAACTCAGTATTTATTATATGTTCCTTCTCTTTTTTACTTATTGCTTCTTCAGCAGAAATATCTTCCAATTTTGAAGCAACAAAAAAATCTTGTGCGCTATATCCTGCAACACTTTCTGAAACATACACAATAAAAAACAGAATCAGCCAAAATTTCACCTGTTTATCTCTCACTACATAACACTCATTAAAATATTCACCAATTTTACTCAACCAGACAAATAAATACAGCGAAAAAGACAAAACAAGTGCTTTTAACGTGTTTTTACATTGGGCTGTGTATTCAAATTGAATCCCAGTGATACCAACAGCCCTCGCAGCAACCTCAACGTTCTATGCATATCAGCTATAAATACGGTAACGCCACCAAACCATGACCATTAAGCGCAGCGCACCAGATTGATTTATTGGTAACCTTATCCGTTATATATTTTATATTTATCCGTATAACTGACACCATTCACGTAACATGCTATCAAATGGTGATTTAATGGGGATGCCTGAATCACGGCTTTGATTAATATGGCAAGCATCCTTAGTCTCTTTATAGCATTTCATTCCAGCAGAGTTTGCCCAATAATACAGTCCCCAATTAACTAAATCCCAGTTCTCATCATACTGATTATATTCGTAATCGATGTAATATAAGCTATCCCCTATAGCAACAAAATTATCAGGAAAGTAATCTATATTCATGCCCGCATTCTTTAAAGCATAAGCCATTTCAAAAACCTGCTTAATGCAACCGTTTGGTAACGACCGTTTGATGATCAAATTCGTTACAAGATCACCATCGATATACTCTTTCACTAAGAAGTTTTCTTCTGTATTAACATCTAATAACTGTGGAACATTAATACCAACTCTCTTCAGTACATTGAATGCTTCAACTTCCAGTTCTACTTTATTTGCTTCACCAAACGTGTAATATGAACAAGGTTCATAGTGCATAAACTTGATCACATACTCATCACTGTCATTTTTAGCCAGGTAAGAATAGCCCGACTTGCCTTTGCCAAGAAACTGACAGATCGTTAACTTGCCAACTTTTGTGGTAACCGTTTGACCAACTGCATTAGAAATATCCATTTTTCCCTCTCACATATAAAATTCAATAAAATCTTTTCGAACTTATACTAGTTATTTAATAAATATTGTGATACACATGGCAATGCTTAATAAGCGTGGCTTTAATTCACTAAAAATAGAAACTCCCTACTTTAATATTTACCATGACAATATCGCACAACCGTCACTCAGATACACTGTGGAAAATTTCCACACAACAACAGCTGTAATAAACGATAGTAAGAAAACTAATAAATACATAGTATGTAGAATCATCCAAGTAGAAAAACGCCTATTTCAGGCGTTTTTATCATTCAAATATACACCTATTTTTTCCAGTTCCCATCAGAGAACTCACGTAAAAGACCATTGGATAGGACGCAGTAGTATTGTCCACTATCTTGGCTAGCAATTACCCCTCTACAATCTGTGTCAGATACCGTTATTGGTGTCCATTTGCCGTTTTCTTCCAACTTGTCAAAATCTAAATTACTTGAATTAAAGTTCATGGCAATACTCCATGACACGGTTTCACCTGATAATTCATTTAATACAAAGATCGGATTTGCTGGAATTCCTTTTAGCTCGGCCCATGTCGCACCATGATCCTTACTTTGATAGGCACTTGAGAATAATCCTTGATTACGCCATATAGTTATAACGCTTCCCTCATCACTAATAGATGCTCCACTAAACACCTCTGGAGTTTCCAATTTCGTATACTCCTTGCTACCTTTACTTACTCTAAATAGAGTATCACCAGGCAAAATTATGTATAAATAATCGTTGTCATCAATTAATGACATTTTAACTCCAAATGGAAACATTTCTTTTCCATTGATAGTAAATAATTTTTCAGCAATATTATTTTCAATTGTATACAAAGAAATTTGCGGGCTTATTTGTGTGTTAGACAAAACTGTAAATTTACCATCTTTAAGCGTTGGCTTCCATGTTCCCACATATAGTTTTTCTTTATGTTCTTTAATCCCGAAAATAAGTTCATCGCCTCCTAAACTAATTACCTCATTCCAACCTTTTTCAAAATCATTAGAAACCAATACCTTACCAGTTTCTAAACCTGCATATACTGCATTCAATTCTGTTACTTCCAATGCTAAAATTGCGTCAGTCGTTCCAGTATCGCTCACAGACCAGATTCCATTATTATTCACTTTCACTTTACCAAAGAAAGTACCAATCAAGTCATTTCCAAAATTATCAGACACTACTGCATTTGTAGTAGGAGATAATGACTTCACAAGCTCAAATACTTGGAAATGGTCTAAAGAGCCATCAAGAGTCAATTTATCCTGTGTCTGTTGAGATTTTTTACTCGCAGTAAGAATGGTATCCACAATGAAACCCATTCCACTTGAGCTAAACTTAATATCTCCAACGGATACCTTTCTATCAGATGAACTCCATTCTATTGGTTCTTCGTCTAACAATAGTTTAGGATTTTCTTGTACAACATCTGCTTCATATGAACCCTGACGAGGTAAGGACAGTAGTGTATATTTCCCGCCACCAAAATCTATTGGTATTAATTGATTCAAATCAGTCACCCTGCCAATTTCAACTATAATGGGGTTAAACTGCTCTTTATTCAAAGGCACAGTGTCAAAGCCAAGAATAGATTGAACCAATAAAGCATTGATCTGGTATTTACCAGGAGGAAGCCAACTCCATACGTTTTTTGTAGGTTTGTAACTATAGGTTGATGAATAGTTAAATACTTCGCCATCCTCTCTTTCTAGTACGAGACCAACAGGAATAGGACTATTGAACGATGCAATAACAATTCCTTGATCTTTAATTTGAGTGTAAGGGTCTATTTTAGGAGTAATTTGGCAGCCATTAACAAAAGACAAAACTAATAACAATGAAAATACGACTTTTATCTTATACAAAATGAAATTCCTTTTACAGCTAAGTTAAGCAGCGTATTACTGCATAATTTAAACTACTGTAATCACAGCAGTCGATTGAATTTTATTCGCCTGTATTGTTGCCAAATAAACTGAATTCTTACTTTCACCCGCCGACAAATTAACACTTCACATTACAATACTCTTAACTACACCGTTTAAAGTCAATAACTTACATATTTAAACGTTAACTGGTTCGCACATTCCTCCATGGATAACACACATAAATAACAAATCAATGCTAGCTATTTCTCAACGCGTAAAATTCAGAGCCTGTAACCCTCCACCAAAGGGTCAGCTATTACAGAAACGAGAAGCTTGAGGTTGCTTGGGTATGGATGTTGTCTCAGACTATCAGGTATAATGACTACCTCATTTTTAATCCAGTGCATCTTCAATGGCGAAAGCAAAACCTGTTGTTAATATTGAAACCTATGGGATTCATACCACCTGGGATGCTGAATCTAAACACCTGCCAAAAATCAAAACCTTCACAACAGATGTCCCGGCTGAAATTGATATCGAATTTGGCTTTACCGTGAACATCAAAAAAGCGCGGGGTGAGAAAATCCGCTATTGTATCTACCATCCGGATATTATGGACGATGATGGCAAAACCATGCTTCCATTTGATGGTGAACTTCATATCCGCACTAACGATTGGGATTTTTATCTGGGTGATACTATCTGGGCCCCTATTGCGGATAAAATAGGTCCTTGGTGGATGACCATTGAACTGCATGGAAAAATTGTCGCCGAAAAAACCTTTAATCTGTATGCCAAAGACGAAGCGGATTTCTGGAAACGCCGTGGTTACTGATACCCAGATGCTAATAGCTAGGCACAACTACCCGAACGCAACCGTAATGACTTTTCGTAATAGGAAATACTGTGAATACCCATAACCCTGCCGATACCATCATTGTTCTGGATTTTGAAACCACCGGCCTCTCACCGAATATGGGCGACCGCGCGATTGAAATCGGTGCGGTAAAAATCGAAAACGGTCAAGTTGTTGATCACTTCCAGCAGCTCATGAACCCAGGCTTTCGGATCAGTCGCTTCATTGAAAACTATACGGGTATAAGCAACGCCATGTTGGCACAAGCCCCGTGCTGTGAAACTGTGATGGATCAATTTGCTGACTTCATTCAGGGATATAACCTGCTTGCACATAATGCGTCTTTTGATCAGCGTTTTCTTGATGCTGAGCTTGAACGGATCAATCGTAGCTATGATGGTCAGTTTGTCTGTTCTTTATTGATTGCGCGCCGTGTCTATCAGGAAATGCCAAATCATAAACTGGGCACCTTGGTTCACGAGCTCAACATTGATAACGACGGAACATTCCACCGAGCCTTGGCCGATTCGGAAATGACTGCCAAACTTTGGTTGCGTTTACTCAATGATATTGAGCAGCAATATCAGCTACCAATGCCCTCGTTTTCTATGATGCACAAATTAGGTAAAACAACGAAAACCTCTGTACCCACTTATCTGCGTAAACTTGCCATACAGCAGACGAAGTAGCGATGACATTAATCCCCAAGTTCATTTGAAACACTTGTGGATACTCGATGAACAATAAAATTGGAGCTTTATGATATGGGACTGTTTAGCGCATTAATCGGCAACGCTGGCGAAATGAGTCAAGAAGATGCCACTGAAGAGTTAGCAACAATTCTTGGAAATGGCGAGCAAATCGAGCTCGCCTATAAGCTGATTCGAGACATGATTATACTGACCAATCGTCGCCTCATCTTGATCGATAAACAAGGAATGACCGGGAAAAAGGTAGAATACCGCTCTATCCCTTACAAATCTGTCACGATGTTTACCGTAGAAACCAGTGGCCATTTTGATCTTGATGCTGAATTGAAAATTTGGGTTTCAAGCCAATCGGAACCTCTAAACCTTGAGTTTAATGGCAAAACTAACGTTTATGCCATGCAATCACTATTGGCCGAAAAAGTCGCTGGCAAATAGTGACGGCATGACGAGCCCCTTTATGGGGCTCTACAACAGTATTTTACTAATCCATTGGGCAATATCTTTAATCTGTGGATAGCACACTTGATGCTCCATCGGATATTCTCGCCAGTTAGGTGCAAAACCCAGTTGTTGCAGTGCAACAATGGCGTCACGCCCCATCGATGGCAAAACCACGGGATCATATATTCCGTGCATTACTTCAATCGGCAGCGCTTGGTTGGCCGCTGAGACGACCACACGATCAGCTGTTGGGAAATAGGTTGAGAGCGCCAATAACCCGGCTAACTTTTTCGGATAACTGAGTGCAGCATGGTAAGCCACTGCACCACCCTGAGAGAAACCAGCCAGGATGATACGTTCGCTATCGATACCACTGGCAATCTCATGATCAATTAAATTCGCGACTTGATTAGCAGATGCAATCAGCTGTTCCGTATTGAGTTTTCTTCCGGATCCCATTTCAAGAATGTCATACCAAGCGGGCATTACCATGCCACCATTCACCGTAACAGATATAGAGGGCGAATGAGGAAAGATGAAACGAATGGCCGCATCAGAAGGCAACTTTAATTCTGGCAAAATGCCTTCAAAATCATGACCATTAGAGCCAAGGCCATGTAACCAAATAACAGCGGCGGTAGGTGTTACCGTCGGCTCAACAATAACAGCAGACAGTGCATTCATCGGTGGATTTCCTGAGAGGACTAAAAAAATAGCCCTCATCATATACCTAAATTTCATTCACGCCTAAAGGCTATTCGAATGAGGATACAACATATTATTCAGGAACCACTCGTGCCGTACTACCATCCATATTGACTCTGACACGCTGGCCAACACGAAACATCATATTCGGGTTAGCTTCTTGCACCACAGCAACGGTTTTACCCGTGTTATCCATCTTAATGGTGATATTAACGCCGTTACGACGTGTGACGCCTTCTCCCGCTTTACTGCCCGCATAGCCACCGAGTAACCCACCCCCAATTGCGGCAATATCCGATCCAGAGCCACCACCAACTTTCGAGCCTAAAATGCCCCCGACAGCGGCCCCAGCGAGAGCACCAATCATCTGTCCTTCGCCTTCACCTTCTATGGTTACTGGCTCAAGTTTCGTAATCGTACCATAGTAGACCTGCTGTATCGTTCTGGTATCTGCCACCCCGTATGAGTCACCATAGGGGTTGCTTGAACAACCGTATAAGCCGAAAAAGCACAACATAATTATCAGAGGGTATAGATTTTTCACATCATCACCTATTGCACGTTGGGTTATGTACCTTGCCGTAAGTATAGCAAGCACACCTAGTGGCTTTGTCGCAGACAATGGGCTTACCCCAATAGGCAAGACAAGCATTGCTCGATAAACAAGCAGCCAGTAAATAACTGCACACCTATCAGCGCTAAAATATTGCTTTTTTCTGCTAAGCGGTTAACTTAAGCTGCCGCTGTTGATTTGTTAGACAGGTGGTAGCGTTTTACTATCAACTTTCACTTGTCAGCTTAAATTTAATGTAGACACAAGCAATGAAAATTCATCTCACAGTACAGCAATTCACCGTGTTGCTGTTTGGCTTATCGCTTGCTGCGCTTACCGCTTATTTAAGCCAACTTTTCACTACGGCTTATAACAATACAGACAGCCATCTTTTCACTTCAGACATTCTCGACTCTCGCCGTCAAAATGGGCTTTTTGACAGGGATACTCACTCCCCCCTATTGCACAGTAATGATGCAATAGTCCGAAATATGGATGGACCGTCCTTCGACAGTCAACCACTGTTAGTAACATTAACGCAATCCATTCTATGCGCCGAGTATATTCACCCCTATAACCGCCGGGCATTGGTGCAAAACTGGCGTCTCATCGCAATGATCGCAACAGTACTACCTGCTGAATTTTATCATCATAGTATCAGTAACCATCGACTGGGCGGGTGGAAAGAAACGAACATCCAGTTCCGATCTATCTCACAGCATGCCTAATACACCAACATTTTATGTTCTTATAGTACCAGCAGATAGTAGTTCTCTGGACCCGATCAGTACACTCGTGCAATGAGTGATACTTCTTTTGATTTTTAATAACTTTGCATTTTTATGTCCAATTACAGACCAAGAATTGATTTTCCTTTATTGATTGCTATTTCGTTGCTGATTTTACTTGGCTCACTGACGGTATGGAGCGCCAGTGGCTTTAGTGAACCGATGCTTGAACGTCACTTGATCCGCGCCATGATTGCAATTGGTTGCATTGTGGTAATGTCATCCATTCCTCCAATTAAATATCAACTTGCGGCCCCATATTTATATGGCATTGCCGTGTTGTTACTAATCGGGGTTATCGTCATGGGTGACAGTACCAATGGCTCTCAACGCTGGCTGGCCATTGGTCCTATTCGTTTTCAACCATCGGAAATGGTTAAAATCGCTGTGCCAATGATGGTTGCATGGTTATTGGTCGTCGATGCGGGTCGCCCTGACTTAAAGAAAATTGCAATTTGTCTTCTCGTCACGGGGGTTCCTGCGGGGCTGATCTTCATTCAGCCAGATCTTGATGGTGCCATTTTTACCGTGATATATGCGCTGTTTGTGCTCTATTTTGCGGGGATGAGTTGGAAAATAATTGGTTCATTCCTTGGGGGGATCGCTACGGCAGTGCCGCTATTATGGTTTTTCGTCATGGAAGCGTATCAGAAAAAACGAGTCACTCAGTTTCTTGACCCAGAATCAGACCCACTTGGTGCGGGTTACCAAATTATTCAATCACTGATTGCGATTGGTTCTGGCGGATTACGTGGTAAAGGTTGGACAAACGCAACTCAAGGCCACCTTGGCTTCATACCAGAAAGCCACACTGACTTTATTTTCTCAACCTATGCCGAAGAATGGGGATTTTTTGGTAGCTTGCTACTACTAGGATTGTACCTATTCATCACTGGTCGAGTGATATGGCTAGCCTGTCATTGCGAATCCCCGTTTAACCGCCTAGTGAGTGGCGCACTGGCACTAAGTTTCTTCCTATATGCATTCATTAATATGGGCATGGTAAGTGGCGTATTACCGGTTATGGGTAGCCCGTTACCTTTCTTTAGCTACGGAGGTACCGCCATGATCACCCAGGGCGTCTGCTTCGGGATCATCATGTCCCTGTGTTTGTACAAACCGTACAAAAAGACGAAATAGTATCAGGCTCATTCAAATGTAATCTGAATATCACTATAAACGCGGCTAAGCCGCGTTTTTTTTACACGCACCAGCAAATAGCCAATACGGGTGATCAATCCGATTCATTAGTTCAGCGTATAAACCCAAGTTACCACTATATATAGAACTCAGAGCAAGCTCAGCAGGCTCCATTCAAGAAGATGACACGAACATCTTGAGGTTGCTTGGGTATAACGAAGTCACTCTTTTCTTGATTTGTCATTCGTTTTCATGTTTATTCGATACAATATACTTAATTCAAGGAAGAGTTATGAAAGACGAAACATTATCTATCCATTTTGGATATGAAACAGACCCCACCACAAAGTCTGTTGCCACTCCAATTTATCAGACGGTTGCCTACGAATTTGACGATGCCCAGCATGGTGCTGATCTTTTCAACCTTGCCGTACCCGGCAATATCTATACCCGCATAATGAACCCGACCAATGATGTTCTCGAAAAGCGGATGGCCGCTCTTGAGGGGGGGATCGCTGGGTTAGTGGTCAGTGCTGGCAGTGCTGCAATTAACTACGCCATTCTCACACTGGCACAATCTGGTGATAACATCGTATCAACACCACAATTATATGGCGGCACCTACACCCTATTTGCCCATATGTTACCTCAACAAGGCATTGAAGTTCGCTTTGCTAAAAACGACAAGCCTGAAACGCTAGCGGCACTGATCGATGAAAAAACCAAAGCGGTTTATTGTGAAAGCATCGGTAATCCGGCGGGTAACATTGTTGATTTAGAACGCATTGCCGAATTAGCCCACCAGCAAGGTGTGCCTGTCATTGTCGACAACACGGTGGCCACCCCCGCGCTATGTAAACCTATCAAGTTTGGTGCCGATATCGTCGTACATTCACTGACTAAGTACGTAGGTGGGCACGGCACAACTCTCGGTGGCGTCATCATTGATTCTGGTAAATTCCCTTGGGCAAAGTTCAAACAACGCTTTCCGGTAATGAACCAGCCTGAGCCGTCTTATCACGGTGTGGTTTATACTGAAGCGTTTGGTGATGCAGCCTTCATCGGTCGCGCACGCACTGTGCCGCTTCGAAATACGGGTTCTGCCTTATCACCGATGAATGCCTTTATGCTACTTCAGGGGCTAGAAACACTTCCTCTTCGCATGGAAAGACACACAGAAAATGCCCTTAAGGTTGCTGAGTACCTCAAGACTCACAGTAAAGTCAGCTGGGTCAGTTATGCGGGCCTGCCAGACTCACCCTATTACCCATTCGCGGAAAAATACATGGGGGGTAAACCATCAGCAATCCTCTCCTTTGGCCTCAAAGATGGTTATGAGGCAGGCATACGTTTTTACGACAGCCTGAAAATTTTCAAGCGACTTGTAAATATTGGTGATGCTAAGTCATTAGCCTGTCATCCGGCCTCCACCACACATCGACAGCTCAGTGAACAAGAACAGCATCAGGCCGGTGTTAGCCCTGAAATGATCCGGTTATCGGTGGGTATCGAGCATATTGACGATATTCTGGCCGATTTAGAGCAAGCGCTACACGCATAACCACAACATTATCAGGCCCAATGATAGGGCCTGATATTGTTGTTGGTATATTATTTGGCATAATGAAAAAATATATTACTTCAAACTATAATGGTTACCATGATCTCATTACATCAACTATTTAATGCCACATCACACACTTTTATTTTCGCTACAGTCGTGTTTAGCTCTCTAACATGTGCTAACAACTTTACCTATAACTACGTTGAAGTACGGCTTCCCATTAACCCTAACGGTATTGGCGCAGCCGCAAGTTTACAATTACATCCGAATGCACATGCTATTTTTGATGCGGAAAGTAATTTCAACAATGACTGGCAAGTAAAGGCAGGCGTTGGGTTTCATGCACCAATCAATATCCGTTCAGACATCACAGGAGACTTTAAAGTTGTCTCAGTAAAAAATGACAAATTCGATACGACTCTTGGCCGCTTAGGGACAGAATTAAATCTTGGGATTTCAATGTGGTTGTTGCCGCGAGTGCAAACTGGTACTGTTTTAGGTGTTATGCATCTCGATAAAGACATAACGAAATTTAATCTATATGCCCGATTTCATGCCACAGATACATTCTCGATTGGGGCAGAATGGCGTATAAAAGACATAGAAGATCAAAGTGTTATGATTTCTGCAAGATACCCTTTTTAACGCTCCTCTCTAGCATTCATCGTTGAATAAATATACTAAATCCAATAAAACATTTCGCGCTTCCGATTATAAATATCAAGCATTATTGCTGACTTATCATGACCAATTTTTCTTAATAACACAGGACAATAGTGAGACAGCACTCACAAATAAAGTAGAATATGATCACTATTTGCACCCATTAGTGATCGTGATCTCACAATATTATCACTGTGACTCATATTATTGCGCCTACTTTTAGACAATATAATAAAGCGTTATGAAAAAGAACCTATTAGCCTCTACCATACTTCTAGCATTATGCGGCAATGTATTTGCTGCCGATGGTGACCTTGTGGATGTCACTATTCTTGGCACGTCTGATATTCACGGTCATTTTATGCCTTGGGATTATGCCAGCGATAAAATCAATATGCGCGGAAGCCTGAGTCAAATTGCAACAAAAGTAAAAAATATTCGACAAGAACAGAATAATGTCATTCTAGTTGATGCTGGTGACACTATTCAGGGTAATTTTGTTGAAACATTTAAAGACGAGCCAACCGATCCTATGATGCTCGGCTTCAATGAAATGCAATACGATGTTTGGGTATTAGGTAATCACGAATTTGACTTTGGTCTTGATATTCTCAACCGCTCACTGACTCAGTTTAAAGGCACCTCGTTAGGCGGTAATATTAAGCAACCTGATGGCAACCCTTTCCTTCCTGCCTACAAAATTATCGAAAAGCAAGGGATCAAAATCGGAGTCATTGGGATGGATACCCCTATGACCCAAGTGTTTGCTGAAGGCACCAACCGCCTAAATGGCGTTACCTTTACCAATCCATCTCTTGAAGTCAAAAAAGTCATCAAACAAATTGATGACAAGGTTGATGCTATTGTTCTAGTCGCTCATATGGGCTTAGATAACGAAAACAATATTGCTGCTACCGGCGTCACTGACATAGCCAACGATAACCCTGAGCTAGATGCAATTGTTGCTGGTCATATGCATACCCGTATCGATAAAGCGACCGTCAATGGAGTGATCATCACTGAACCTGATAAATATGGCCGTGCACTTTCTCGTATCGATCTTCAATTTGAAGAGAATGATGGTAAATACACACTAGTCAATAAAGATAGCTACACCTATAAAATAAAAGGCACTCAGTCTGATGAGAAGATGGAGGATCTTTATGCCCCTTACCACAAACGCCTGCGTGAAAATGCCAATCGCCCTGTTGCGACGCTGACGGGTGTCGATCTTGTTCCTGAAAACGAAATACGTGGTATTCCACAGGTTCACATTCAAGATACAGGTATTAGTGCCCTATACCAAGAAGCCAGTATGCATTACGCCCCTATAGCGAATGTTATTGCATTGCAAATTGACAATGATAAAGCCGAACTGGATGTGGGCCCAATCAAATCTAAAGACATCGCCTTTAACTATCAATATGCAGGTGGTGAAATTACCGTCTACGAGATGACAGGGAAAGAACTCAAAACTTACATGGAATGGTCGGCTGGTTACTTTAACAGCATAGAGCCCGGCGATATTACCTATAGCTTCAACCCTGAGCGCCGAGCATCTAAATATTCAACTAACGATTTCTTTGCGGGTGTGAACTATACAATTGATCTAACAGAACCTGCAGGACAGCGAATCAAGCAACTGCAATTTAAAGACGGTAGCAAGATCACTGATTCCACAAAAATTCGTTTAGGTATGAACAGCTACCGCATGGGCCATCTGACTAAAGATGGTGGCGTATTAGAAGGTAAGAGCTTCCCTGTTTTATTTGATACAGAAGCGGAATTCGGTGAAGATGCCGGTACCATTCGCAATCTCACCATTCGCTACTTGAAAGAAGTGAAGCACGGCCAGTATGAAGGAAAAGCGATGCACCGCTGGGCCTTATCTGGTCTTGAGGGATATGAAAAAGAACGTGAAATTGTCAAAGCACTGATCAATGAAGGCAAAATTTCCGTACCAATGAGTGATGATGGGCGTTATACCAATATTGCATCCATTAATGTTAAGGAACTGATGTTTGCTTCTGCGAAAGACGCCGCAGCTTTCATCAAAAAGCAAAAACAGGCACTTAAAACCGCCAAAGGTGTGCAAGCTGATAACATTCAAAGAAACATCATCATTACCGAAGCATTAAACAAAGCTTCTTAAGTACTTCAGGCGGTAGTATCTTTCATCGATGCTACCGCTTAAAGCTTTACCCCCATTCGCCCTTCCTTCTTTCATCCCCTAATTTTCAGTCTAAGCTTGATGGTAACGACCCACACACACATAGGCTGTTATGTCTGAATATCAACAACCTGCCCTACAATCACCTTATACTGTTTGCCTCTTGCTTTATGAGAATTTTGATCTTTTAGAGGTGGCATCGCTGATTGAAATCTTTGCCATGCTACCTGAACAGTTTGTCATCCAGCTTGCTTCCGAACACGCTAAACCCGTTCAAAGTCAGCAAGGGATACGACTTGATACGGACTTAAGTTATTATGGCGCGCAGGAATTTAACATACTGGTTGTTCCCGGAGGAAAGAGTATAGAGAATGCAGTCCACAATGCCCCGCTTGTGGAATGGTTAAGTAAACAGGATCACGCTAATCGATATATTTGCGGACTCGGTACCGGCACTGCACTGCTAGCAAAAGCAGGTATTTTAGCTGATAAGTCAGCGACAACGAATAAACGTTATTTCCATTGGGTTAGTAGTTTCGGTGAAGATGTGAATTGGATACCCGTCGCTCGCTGGGTACAAGATAACCGTATTTTTTCCTCGTCCGGAGGCACAGCTGCCATCGACATGACACTGGCACTTATCGCTTGGCTCATTAATGAAGAAACAGCCCGAAAAGCGGCTATCAATCTAGAATACATTTGGATAAATGATCCTAGGGACGATCCCTTTGCGCCACTCCATCTTGTTGAATAAATGCGAGCAGAGCAAAGGCATCTTTCGGTATCAATCTAACAAATAACAATAAGCCTAGTACTTTATTCCCACATCACATAGCAGCCTGCTTTTTCCGCTGCTTTAAGTAAATCAATCAGCGGTGTAGCCCTGGTATAAAGGCTAACAACAGGCTCTACATCTAAATCGTCAACATCCACCTCTTCTTCCTCGGGTAATTCAGTGATCTCAGGCTGTTGTTCGCTCTGATGAATTTGTTCAGTGGCGAGTGTCAGTTTCTCTAATGCTTCTGCAATATCTTCAGGTTCGATAGCTCCCGGAACATTCTCACTATGTCCCATCATGCGCAACATTTGCTTCGCTACATCACCAAACATCATGACATTGCCACATGCTTTACACTTAAATGTTACTAACATCTCTATATTCCTTATTTCGCTTATCACGCCGAGCGTATAGATAACCGGTTACAGCGCCAGATATTGCCCCAAAAAGATGGCTTTCATAACTTATCCATTGGTTAACAGGGAAAAAACCCCACACCATCGAGCCATAAAAAAACATAACAAGCACTGCAATCGCTATCGATTTGATACTTCGATACATTACGGCATAGATCAATAAGTATGCCCATAGGCCATATATTACTCCACTTAGGCCAATGTGGTAGTGCATTCGACCAAAAATCCATATACCTATGGCACTACCAACCCAACTGATCACAAAAACAGCAATGAGTCGAGATACACCTGAACGCGAGACCAAAAAGGCTAATATTGAAAATGAGATTAAATTACTGACTAAATGCCCCCACGAGCCATGAATAAAGGGGTAAGCGGCCAAGCCAGTTAAATGACCAAAGTGGCGAGGTAACACTCCAAAATCAGACAAAGAACCAGCAGTCATGATATTAATAATATGCGTAACTATGCACACAATCACAACCAATGAAATAAATTTAAGGGTATCCTGATCCTTTGTCTGCAAGTATTGCCTCCTTGGTAATTATCAAAATATCAGTGTTACCAAAACGATTGGCGCTGCTGATAATCTAATTCTTTCTGCTTATTACGTTGCCGCTTACCTGCAATCATAAAATTTCGGCCAAGCAGCAAACGTATTTGACTAAATGTTTCATGGGCCAGCAAAAAACGCTCCGAGCGATTCCAACATCGATTAGTGGTTAATTTAATGGCAGCCAAAGCATCAGGGGACCCTTTCGTGAGTTGATCGCACAACGCTCTTGCCATAGCTAATGGATTATCACTGGTATCTGTAATTAAATTCATCTGCTTTGCATCATAACCTGTGACAATCTCGCCCGTCATGGTCAGCTTCATTGCTATATCTTTTGCTACGATTTCTCGAAGTGATAATAAGCCCGCCATATCGGGAACTAAACCCCAACGAACTTCCATGATAGAGAGTTCACTGTCAGGGGTCGCAAATCTAAAGTCAGCCCCCAAGACGATTTGCATGCCACCACCATAACATTTGCCTTCAATCACTGCGATAACAGGAAATGGAAGTTTACGCCAATTTCGCGAAACACGTTGTGCAAGGTTTGCATTACCCGGCAACCACTTAGCCAGCAATGAGAGTGCTTTTGATTTAGATGTCGCGACACTTTTAATATCAAGTCCGCTGCTAAAGTTTTGCCCCGCTCCCTGCAAAATAAGTGCTCGGACATCTTTGCGGTGCATTAACGACTTACTGATCTTATCTAGCTCTTGAAACACAGCCATATCTAATGCATTGAGTTTATCAGGACGATTAAGGGTCACCGTCACTATCCCTTGATCTTGCTCTACAATCAGTCGATCCCATCCCATTTTGCTACTCCCCTAATCTGGTCTGTCCAGCTTAATGAAAGTACACATTAACATAAAAACAACATATAAAACCCAGAGCATTATCAATTCTTTTTAAATCCCAATACTTCTGCAGATAAAATCCACTCTGAGGCAGTTGGTGATGATAATGGCTCAATAGTATGAATAATGGTGGTTATGTCACCACCTGTACAGGTGGTACCTGTCGGTGCTATCGTAGCGCTAAATAAGGGAAGACCATTTCGATCAGAAACGCACCAATCATCACGCATTTTTCCGCTTTTCAAGCGACAAACTCGTGCGATTAATTGGCGATATTCTGCTAATGAACCCATTTTTTCATCCAAGCACCACAACCGCTCATACGCAATATATCCATCTCTTGGGTGATAGACTTTTCCTGGGATCATTGATGTTAAATCAAGCACGCCTCCCCGGGTTGCTTTCACGTACTCTTCAGATAATGTTGCAATATCTTTCCCGAGCTCAGGTTCCGGCTTGGAATACAAGCTACTCATGCACGCTACGGAAAAATAGCATATTCCGACTATCAGCCATCGTTGATGATTCATCATATTCAATGGATCTCCACTCGATTCATAGGTGGCTTGGCTATAAGCATAGTGGGTAATGACTTCTGCTGGGGACTCATTCCGATATCATTAGACTGGCAGAGCTGCAGGTTTGCTATTGATCGTCTACGCTATTAATTACCTACTCAATAATGGTTTGTGGTTCCAATGAATGTAGAGTCTGATTCACGTTTACTGATCGCCGATACAACAGATATTCTTGATGCTTTTTTGGATAATGGTTTACATCGCGACTTTCAAATCTATTGTCAATTTCCTCACTGTGCCACGATCAATCAAAAGGTTCGACAAGCACACCCTCTATTAGTTGAGTTTAATGATGGCATCGTTATCTCTGCTTACCATTCATTGAGCTAAATAGATTTAATTTACAGTATCTTCGTCACACCCTAAGGTTTCTAACAGATAGGAATCAGCCATGCATAAATCGTTATTTATTATTGCGTTTACTGGCAGTCTAATAGCTTGTACTTCCGCAGTAACAACCGATTACAGCGACACCGCCAATTATAGCCAGTACAAAACTTATCAATTTGCCACTACCCCTCCAGATGCCGTCACTACATTGGATGGTGAACGGGCTAAAGATGCCCTCTCTACAGCACTATATACCAAAGGACTGAAGCCTGTGACGAAGGATGGTGACCTCACCGTTCGATATTCTATTTTGGAACAAACCGATTACAAATCATATGGTACCGGGTTCGGTTTTGGCTATGGCTACGGTAACACCACAGCAGCATATGCCATGCCTGTTGATTATCGCGAATACCACTATGGTAAACTGGTGGTTGAACTCATCTCGAATGCGAGCAATCAAGTCGTATGGCGAGCTGAATCACAGCGTAAGTTGACAGAATCAATGTCTGCAAATGCTAGAAGAGAATTTATTGATAGCCAAATCAATCAAATGTTCAGCCAATATCCGCCACCATAGTCACTAAGCACAACAGGAATCTGCGAGTATGGGTAATTTCAGACATAAAAAAACCTGGCATGACACCAGGCTCTCTGCTTATTACCCAACCGTTACGCTATTTTGATTGGCGACGAGTTGCGACATCATCGGCTAACTGACGCAGCACTTTCTCTGTATCGGCCCAACCAATACACGCATCCGTGATGCTCTGACCGTAAGTTGGTTTCTGTCCATCAATAATGTCCTGACGGCCTTCAACCAGGTGACTTTCGATCATAACCCCAAAAATTGCACGATTTCCGTTAGCAATTTGATGGCCAACATCTTCAGACACAAGCAGCTGACGCTTAAATTCTTTAAGACTGTTAGCATGGCTAAAGTCAATCATCACTTTCTCTCGCAAGCCCGCATTATGCAGCTGATCGGTAACCACCGTAACGTCCTCATGGCTATAATTGGGCGCTTTGCCTCCACGAAGAATAATGTGGCAATCTTCATTACCCGCGGTTGTTACAATCGCAGAATGCCCATATTTAGTTACAGATAAAAAATGGTGCGACGCACTCGCGGAGCCAATGGCATCAGTTGCTATCTTAATATTACCGTCAGTACCATTTTTAAAACCAACCGGGCAAGAAAGACCTGACGCTAACTCACGGTGTACCTGTGACTCGGTCGTACGCGCCCCAATCGCCCCCCAACTGATCAAATCACCCATATACTGCGGTGTGATCATATCAAGAAACTCTCCGGCTGTTGGTACACCCATATTGGTAAGATCTAACAATAATTTTCGGCCGATACGTAAACCATCATTAAGCTGAAAACTATTGTTCATATACGGGTCATTGATAAGGCCTTTCCATCCGACCGTTGTGCGTGGTTTTTCAAAATACACACGCATTACGACTTCCAATTCACCCTTTAGTTCTTCACGTAAGGCTTGTAGCTTCTGACCATATTCTAAAGCAGCATCAGTATCGTGGATGGAACAAGGACCAACAATGACTAATAGACGATCATCCTTATCATTTAAGATGTTATGAATTGCATGGCGTGATTGATATACCGTTTCTGATGCACTTTCAGTTGCAGGGAAACGCTCCAGTACTGCGACGGGAGGAAGGAGTTGGTTTATTTCGCTAATGCGAACATCATCTGTCTTATACATTATTACATCCTGATTTGCACATCGTCTTCCGTATAGCTAACTTTACACTTTTGATTGGCGGTAAATTTAACTTCCAATTGACTTTAACTTATCTGGCTTTTATCCATAGTGCAAATTCTTATTAAAGAAAGTCCCTTTTTTCTTGTATCGACGAATAGTTGAGCAAGATCACCCACATCTACTGATAAATCATACTGAACCACTGTTAATATGAACATTACTTTGAAATCTTACTTTTAAAGCAATAACATATGCGCAATAACTTATACCCATGCTAAATCAAGGTTAGTCTTATGGCTGAAGATACTGTTATTGCATTTCATAACATTGATAAATGGTATGGTGAGTACCATGCGCTCAAAAACATTAACCTCACCATTTCACAAGGTGAGCGTCTCGTTGTCTGTGGTCCATCCGGTTCGGGAAAGTCGACGCTGATCAGGTGTATCAATGGCCTTGAACAATTTAATAATGGCTCGCTTGAAGTGGCAGGACAGCGACTAAACCGTCAGCACCTCAAAGCCATTCGAGGCAAAGTCGGCATGGTTTTTCAGCACTTCAATCTTTTTCCTCACATGACGGTACTTGAGAATCTCACTCTAGCGCCTCGCCGAACCTTGAAACTCAGCAAGCCAGAAGCCGAGGCTATCGCGATGAATTTTCTTGAGCGGGTGCACATTGCCCATCAAGCTGATAAATATCCCGCCCAGCTCTCTGGGGGGCAACAGCAGCGTGTCGCTATTGCACGTTCGCTGTGTATGAAGCCAGATATTTTACTCTTCGACGAGCCAACATCCGCACTCGATCCTGAAATGATCAGCGAGGTGCTCGATGTGATGAAAACACTCGCCAATGAGGGCATGACCATGGTGTGCGTCACCCATGAAATGGGATTTGCCCGCCAAGTTGCTGACCGTGTTGTTTTTATGGATGAAGGTGAAATTGTTGAAATTGCCCCACCCGATGAACTCTTCGACACCCCCAAACAACCACGCACTCAAAAATTTCTTCAACAAATCCTGAGCTATTAAGGTTATCACCATGACAAAACCTTATCGGCACTCATCATTTATCCAAACAGGCTTCAACATTGCTAAACCCGTGCTCTCCGGTTTACTTCAAATCGCGCTAGTGGCTGGTGGTATCTTCTGGTTACTGGATAGCGGTGCAGATGCGATGAACTATCGCTGGCAGTGGTATAGGATCCCGCAATACCTCTGGTTTGTTGAAGATGGACAATGGTATCCAGCAGAGTTGCTTGAAGGGTTGATAATTACCTTACAAATCTCCGCTATCAGCTTGGTTTGTACGCTAGCGATTGGTTTAACTACCGCAATGCTCCGTGTGTCCGACTCTATTGTCGGACGAGGTTTAGCTCGTGGCTATATTGAGCTGATTCGCAATACCCCATTACTAGTACAAATTTATCTACTGTACTTTGTCTTTGGACCTATTCTCGACCTTGAACGTTTCACAACCGCAGTATTGGCACTTTCACTCTTTCAAGGTGCCTATACCGCAGAAATTTTCCGCGCTGGATTAACCACTATTGATAGAGGCCAATTTGAAGCCAGCGATAGTCTAGGCCTAACAACGTTTGATAAATATCGCTATGTTGTTCTACCACAAGTTATCAAACGAATATTACCACCACTCGCCAACGAGTCTGTTTCGCTAGTAAAAAACTCGTCAATTGTCAGCATCATGGCGATATTTGATCTTACAACAGAAGGACGCAATATTGTTGCAGATACAGCGATGCCGTTTGAAGTCTGGTTTACGGTTGCGGGGATATACCTCTGTGTCACTCTCGCTCTGTCCGGCTTAGCCGCTTGGTTTGCACACAGGTTGAATACACCAACAAATTAATACGTTAGTAACGTTAATTTCAAATTTAACAATAATAAAGGAGAAAGGAAGAATGAAACGTCTATTATCCGCATTGCTCGCGGTTATTACACTCACCCTCTCAACAACGGCCATTTCTGCACAAAACAACACCCTTGATGTCATCAAGGAACGGGGCACGCTACGTGTCGGCCTATCAACGTTTGTGCCTTGGGCTATGCGTGACAAACAAGGTGAACTAGTGGGGTATGAAGTGGATGTTGCCCGTCGTCTTGCCAAAGACGCTGGCTTGAAAGTGGAATTTATTCCGACTGCATGGGATGGTATTATTCCTGCCCTCCTCGCAGGAAAATTTGATGTCATCATCGGAGGCATGTCAATCACGCCAGAGCGTAACATGAGTGTGTTATTTACCACCCCTTATGCCCATTCAGGTGTCCAACTGGCGGCGAACAAAGATTTGTCTGCGGGTAAAACCAGCATCGCCGACTACAACAAGCGCAGTGTTACACTCGCTGTACGTCGTGGTGCATTCACCGTGCAAACGGCAAAAAAATACTTTCCAAAAGCCAAGTTACGTCAATTTGATGATGAAGCGCAAGCATTCCAGGAGGTTCTCAACGGTAATGCAAATGCAGTACTTGCCTCTTCACCCAAACCTGAGCAGATGACACTTCAGTATAGCGATAAGCTCTTCGTTCCATTTAGTGAGCGATTAAGCCGAGGATCAGAAGCCTTCGCTATCCGCCAGGGTGACTTTAATTTATTGAATTTTTTCAATAACTGGATTTTACTTCGCACAGAAGATGGCTGGCTGAAAGCACGCCATGATTATTGGTTCACAACCCTAGACTGGCAAAATCAAGTTGCAAAAGGATAATCCTTTGTCACACTGCAAACTCCAATCATTGCCGGGGAAAAAATCTTCGGCAATCATTTCGTTAAACAAATTAGATTGGCTATTGCTCTTACTACTGGGGTGCGCCACCGGATGGTTATGGTACCGCTCATCGGTAGGAATTCACTATCAATGGCATTGGGATAGAGCATTCGATCTCATTTTCACTCGAGGTGTTAATGGGGAGCTTCCCTACTTTATCCAAGGCTTCTTAACCACCATACGCTTAAGTCTTTGGGGGATGTTTTTTGCGGCGATCCTTGGCCTAATTCTAGGGTTAGCACGTAGGTCTTCATGGGTATTTTTTCGATTACCAGCACAAGCGTACATCCAGCTAGTTCGGAATATCCCACCGCTGGTATTTGTGTTTATTTTTTACTTTTTTATTTCAAATCAGCTGATCCCCGCTATCGGTCTTGCAGATATACTGCGAGAAACACCTGATTCTATCAATGAGGTACAAGCCTTTTTGTTTGGCCCCGCCAAACTCTGGGAAAACGTGTTTTCCGGTGTCTTGTGTGTCGGGCTTATCGTCGCTGCTTACATTGCTGAGATTGTCCGAGCCGGTATCGATGCCGTCACTAAAGGCCAATGGGAAGCCGCCGATTCCCTCGGATTATCACGCTGGAATCGGTTCCGATTTGTTATTTTTCCTCAGGCGTTAAGCGGTATCGTTCCGCCATTAGCGGGCCAGTTTATTTCACTGGTTAAAGATTCATCCATTATTTCACTAATCTCTATTCAAGAGCTAACGTTTGTGGGCAGTGAAATAGCTAATTCATCGGGGCTTATATTTGAAATTTGGCTACTAGTCGGCGCAGGATACCTCGCATTATGCTTGACGCTATCTTTTCTCTTTTCCAAACTGGAACGACACAGTCAAAAACACATGTTGCGTTGAATTGAACGGGAGCGTTCATCGCTCCCGTTCAATTTGAAAAATACATAACTTACGATGATGCTGTTCGCGATCACCTATGTGCTCCATACCAATTTTTTTCATCACCTGACGGGCAGACATGTTTCTGATCGAAGTAAAACCGATAATACTAACGAATCCACCATCCCGAAACCCATATTCAAGAATAGCTTTACCTATTTCAGTGGCGTATCCTTGATGCCAATGCTCTTCAGAGATAGTCCATTCAATTTCTGCAACAGAATCGTTATCACCGTATGGGTTTAAACCGACCCGGCCTATCAAAGTGCCACAATCAGCAAGAATCAACGGACAGTTAAAATAGCCACCTTTCCATTTCCAACCCATTTTATTGGATTGAAACCAGTCGAGCTCGGTTCGGGCTTTTTGTTCCGTCCAAGGCTCTTCTTCAGTAAAAGTATGAACAGATTGATTGGACATAATCCGGTGTAAACTAGGTAGATCACGTTCATGCCAAGGCCTGACATAAAGACGTGGCGTTCTAATACTCGGCGGTATATCTAAAATCATATTCATCCCTCTTGTGGGAGCCTTGAGCCGATCCGTCATCACAAGGCTCAGTTCATTTTCTGCTTATCGCGTACACCCTTAAGTTTTATCGATCAATGTGTTGTCGAATAATCTCTTATCGCACAAATTTTTCTGACCATTCAGGCCACAGTTTTGCAAGATCCATGTGTTGTTCCAGCATATCAGCGACCTGATCAATCCCTTTTTCACGGATAAAGTCAAAATCAGGTGTTTGAGTAACAGCAAGACCCGCCCAACTCAATATGGCATCACACGCTTCACGCTGTTCAAAGATCCCGTGTAAATATGTCCCAAAGACCTGGTTATCAACACCCAATTGTCCATCAGGCCCATCCAGCAACTGCACCGGGGCATCCTCAAGAACCCCATTTGTGACACCCGCATGGATCTCATAACCTCTGACTGGAGCCGTTTGTTGTTCCGGCATCTTCAATGTTCCTGTTACTTGCTTCAGCTGTTTATGGGGGGCAAGTATTGTTGAGGTTTGTAAATATCCCAACCCTTGGCTTGAACCGGGTATACCTTCGATACCATCCGGATCAGCAATGGATTCACCCAGCATCTGATACCCTCCACAGATCCCCATCACTTTGCCACCAAGGCGTAAATGACGTTCAATTTGTTGGTCCCAGCCTTGCTCTTTCAGGTACGCAAGATCGCTACGAACACTTTTTGTCCCTGGAATAATAATAAGATCAGATGGCGGAATTTTCTGCCCTTTACCTATAAATTGTAGATTCACTTGCGGGTGCATGCGCAATGGATCAAAATCTGTATGGTTGCTTACCCGTGTTAGTACCGGTACAGAAACACGCAATTGCTCTTCAGCTGCGTCAACTTGTTGGGCATCAATTGCATCCTCAGCTTCAAGCATTAAGCCATGAATATACGGCAACACACCGAAGACTGGCTTGCCGGTTTTTTCTTCCAGCCAATCGAGTCCTGATTCCAATAATTTTATATCGCCACGGAAGCGGTTAATCACAAATCCTTTTACGCGAGCTTGTTCTGATTCAGACAATAGCGCCAATGTGCCATAGAGGTGAGCAAAAACGCCGCCACGGTCGATATCTGCCACAATAATAACAGGCACATCCGCTGTCTCGGCAAAGCCCATATTAGCAACGTCATTCTCACGAAGATTGATTTCTGCCGGGCTACCAGCACCTTCAATGATCACGGTCTGATATTCTTGCTGTAGCAAGCCAAAAGACTCCATGATCGGCGTTATCACTACTTTTTTATAATCGTGATAACCAACCGCGTCCATATCAGCTAACGCTTTACCTTGAACAATAACCTGTGCGCCAACATCGGTATTAGGCTTAAGAAGTACTGGGTTCATGTGGACAGTCGGCTCAATACGGCAAGCCTGAGCCTGTACCGCTTGCGCACGGCCGATCTCTCCACCGTCCTTTGTTACTGCGCTATTCAGCGCCATATTCTGAGATTTAAACGGCGCCACTTTTATCCCTTGGCGTGCCAAAACCCGGCACAACCCAGCAGCCAATACACTTTTACCTGCATCCGAAGTCGTTCCCTGCACCATTAAGGCTTTAATCGTCGATTGCATCTATTTCTCACTTAAAATTGTTGTTCGGTAGGCCACTGGATTTGGGGCCAGTGTTCCCCATTATGGTCGGTATATATAGTGACGCGGTAACGAGCCGCATACGGCAGTTCAATACGTTGAAGGTATCGGGCATTCTCAGGCATTTCGAGCAATATTCGTACTAATTGTTTCATGACGCCGGCATGGGTAACCAGCAACACTTTTTGACCTAAATATTCATCTAATAATGCGTTCCAGACCTGTTGAATACGAGAATCAAATTCACGAACAGATTCACCACCATGCGGTGTAGACAGCCAAGGGTTATTCCAATATGACGATAAACTTTCTCGGTGCTGTTGCCAGAGAGACTGATGGCTTTGACCATCCCAGTCACCAAAATTCATCTCCATCCAGCGGGGGTTTGGATGACATGGCACCGTATACTTCGACGCAAACTGCTGGGCAAAGTCACTACACCGTTTGAGTGGCGAAGTAATAACCTGTTCAACATCCGTCAACCCCTTTACCGCTCGTTGCATCTGCTCCAGCCCTTGAGGTGTAATGGCAAAATCGGTATGCCCTCGCAGACAGCCATGCCCCTCAGGTAGGCCGTGACGTAAAATATCGACGCGTGTTGTTATACCGTTTTCCATGCTCATTCCCCCTTTTCCATGCCCCTAATTTGAACTACCATCATGACAACATTCGCATAATAAATATTATTAATTAGCGAGTTAAACGACCAATATTTCTACTCATGTTTTATTAACTGTCTTTTAATCTTTGCGGCAACCCTGCGGTAACAAACGTCACCCGATCAACCTGCTTCGCGATTGCTTGATGCAACCAGCCGCTTTCATCAACAAAACGACGAGACATTTCTCCCATAGGAACAATGCCCTGCCCAACTTCATTACTTACCAGTATAACGTGACCCGTCACACTACTCAGTGCGGACAGTAAATCTGCTTTCTGACTTAACCAATCTACCGTAAAATCATCGTTGAATAGGCAGTTTGTCAGCCAAAGTGTCAAACAGTCGATCAATAAACAACTATCAGGGTGATCATAAGTACGAATAGCACCAGCCAGATCAATGGGTTCTTCGACAACTTGCCAGTTCGCCGGGCGATCAAGCTGGTGACGAGCAATACGCTTTACCATTTCATCATCACCCGCCGTCGCAGTCGCAATATAAATCACATTTTTTCCTGACTCAGTAGCCTGCAATTCTGCGAAACTACTTTTGCCAGAGCGAGCCCCTCCCAAAATTAATTCTGTCCTCAATGTATCTAAACCTCTGTTGTTCACTCATTCCACCATTCTATGAAACTTTCGTCGGACAACAACCGATTTCAAGCATTATTGACTACTGTGTCAATTTATCTGCCACTCTTTTTAAAAAGATGAACAGAAACTGAATATTAGACTCATCAATAGTTCAGCTCCCATGTTGTTTAATAGACGTACTCAAGCAATCTTAGATGCTCGTTTCAACGAGAATAACTTGGGTATAAAACAACAAGGAGATCAAATCATGCTTAAAAATACAGTAATTGCTATGGCCACCGCGGCTGTTATTCTACCTTCCGTTGCATTTGCCGGTGATCACGCTCAGCAAGAAAGCACCATAAACTATACCGGTCCGATTGAAACCGTCACAGTGACGGACTTACTTAGCGACACTGGTATGTTTACTGAGAAAAAAGCCATTGTTGACGGCGTACTAATCAAACAGATTGATGCTGATACCTTTATGTTTAGTGATGGCGTTAAAGAAATTCAGGTTGATATTGATGATGACATTGTTCTTCCTCAAGCAATCAATGCCAACACCAAAGTACGCCTGTTTGGCGAATATGAAGGTGGTAATACACCAGAAATCGAAGTAGAGCGAATTCAAGTACTGTAATTCCAGTCGTGCACCACAGTAGACATCGAATGGCATAGCGTTGGTATATTTTCCGATATACCGACGTTAACATTCGATCCTTTCCCTCGTTATCTCAACGTAACATTACGTGATCATTATCACAAATACGTCACCTCACTAAACACATTAAACAAGAAAATCAAATTGTTACACCAAAACTTAATTTCCTGAAACAAACACTCACAGTTCGACGCTAAGAGTTCACATACATCATGATATAATCGAAACAGCTGTTTTTAATGAGTAAATACATGTCAGATTCATTGCTGTTTCACAAAACATATCTTCATCCTTCCAGCAAAGATTGGGTTGTATTTGTCCATGGTGCAGGTGGAAGCTCTTCTATCTGGTTTAAACAAATTAAGGCTTATAAGCAGCACTTCAACTTACTGCTATTAGATCTTAGAGGTCATGGACGATCCAATAACATGTTTCAGAACATGATAAAAAACCCATATACTTTTAAAGCCGTCACGACAGATATTGTGCAGGTCCTCAATCATCTTAAGATTCAATCCGCACACTTCGTTGGGATTTCGCTTGGCACAATCATTATTCGTAATCTCGCTGAGCTAGCCCCTGAACGCGTTAAAACCATGGTGCTTGGTGGTGCGATCACACGCCTTGATGCACGCTCACAACTGCTTGTAAAAGCGGGAAATCTCTGTAAGCATATCCTTCCTTATATGTGGCTATACGGTTTATTTGCCTACATTGTCATGCCACAGAAAACCCAAAAAGAATCACGAATAATGTTCGTTAACGAAGCGAAGAAGTTATGCCAGAACGAATTTAAGCGTTGGTTTAAACTAGCTGCCGACGTGAATCCATTAATGCGTTATTTCAAAGAAAAAGAACTTCCTATCCCAACGCTTTATTTAATGGGAGGCAATGACTACATGTTTGTTAAGCCGGTTCGAGAAATGGTAGGTAAACACAAAAATAGTTATTTAACAGAATTCGAAAATTGTGGCCATGTGTGTAACGTTGAGCGTCCTGATGAATTCAACCTGCACTCTATCGAATTTATTCAGCGCCATCAGACAATGGCCGCTTAATTGCCCAAACTACACTAATCTCTATTTACACAAAGCAGCCACTTAATGGCTGCTTTTTTGATTTTTGTCTATTTTTCTTTGTTTAGAGATGCTTACTGAAAAAATCGACCAACTGCCTGTTTACAAATTCCGGTTGTTCAATATTACTGATATGGCCCGCATTGGGGATCAATACAAATTCGCTGCCTGTGATGCCATCATGCATCAGGTAAGACTCTAGCACAGGCCGCACTCTGTCTTGATCGCCCACCATGATGAGTGTCGGTAAAGCAAACATTTCAGCGGCTTCAAAACAATCTCGGCGACCAAAAACCATTCGACCAACCTGTGCTAACGTCACTGCTTTTTCACTATCGGCCGCCAGTAAATGGGTTCTGAATTCATTCATCCGATCACTATCAACGAAAAGCGAAGAAAATTGTAGCGCCGCAAAAAAATCCACCACATCAGTCGTTAACGCCTTTGCCTTATCAACCCTGGCAAGCATATCAAAATACTTGGTATGAACCACTTCAGGTTCAAGACCAACAAATGTATCCATCAACACCAATGTTTTCACACGTGACGAAGCTTGAATAACGACTTCTGTTGCCCACATCCCGCCGGATGACAATCCGACCAATGAAAATTCATCGATATTCAACGCATCCAGCAATGCCAATACATCCCTTGCATAATCAGCTAAGTTATGTGTCGAGACAGGCAGACTATCAGACTGACCATGCCCCCAAAAATCAGGGACAATACAACGAAAAGACTGACTTAATACGTCAACCTGAGGCGCCCACATTTTACTGTCCCATAAATAGCTGTGACCAAAAACCAACACAGGCCCATCACCGATATCTTGGTAATGCATGGTTTGTGCTTCAACGGTAAATGCACTCATTAACACTCGGTCCTTAATTTAATCGAAATCGATACCTAATATGATTCACGGCAAGATTGCGCTTTGGTGTACTTCAGCTCTACCGCACTGAAGCCTTTAGAGTACAGCACCCAAGCCATAATACCGGCGAAAGTATTACCCACCAACATACCTAAAAACAAACCTTCTATGCCCGCAAGACGCGCACCTAGCCATATAGCAGGTAGAAAACAAACAAATAATCGTAACGCAGAAATCAACAAGGCCCGCATTTGTAACGTCAGTGCATTACAGACAGACACCATCAGCATACAAACGCCAAGCGGCCCCAAACTAAGTGGTACCCACGTCAAATGTATCTGTAATATATGACGTACACTGTCCTCGCTGGTCAGCAACGTCGTTAAGCCTGACGCAAAAAACCATAACAGTGCAGCGATAGCCAACTGCCAAACCAGAACAAATTTCACTGCGAGGCGAATCAATGATTTAACCTTGTCCAGTTCACCACTACCGAGCATTCGACCGACCATGGGGGGCATCGACATCGTTAACGCCAATACGATAACAATGGAGAAAAACTCAAGTCGAGAGCCTAATGCCCATGCACCGACGGTTGCAGCACCAAACCCAGCGACTAATTTTGTTGCCAGCATGGAGGACAAAGGAGGCAATAACTGGCTTAGCATTGCTGGAGCCATAATACCCACCAGCTCCTTCATTGACTCAGTCACATTGAGACCATGCCAATCAAAACTCAGCCAATGACGCTGCAACACTTTAGGATAGACAGCCAGCATACCGACGATAAATGCGCTTACTGTTGCCCATGCAGCCCCCACAATTCCCATATCGAAGGTAAATATAAAGATAGGATCAAGGATCATATTGATAATGCTGGTCACGACCATCATGATGCCTGGCAGCATGGTGTTTCCATTCGCTCGACATAGACTGTAAGCAAAATAAAGCATTGCCCCAGCCCAACAGCTGGCTAACCATACGGACCAATAACCATCAATAACGGCATACACATTCGCTGGCGCACTCAGCAACGTTAAAATCGCTCCACGGGTGAACCAGATAAGTAGACAGATCAGAAAAACACTGACCGCACCAGTAATAACAACCAGCCCACCCAACTGCTTGGCACGCTGTAAGTCGCCCTGCCCTAACACGCGAGAGATCAGTGATGTGGTAGCAATACCCAGGCCAACTTGAAGGCCAATAATTACCATTTGCATCGGCAAAGTAAAACCCTGTGCAGCCAGTGGTAATATGCCAAGTTGACCGATATATGCACTATCGACGAGCTGAAAGCTCATAAGAGAGAGAACACCAAACAACATCGGCCATGTCATTTGAAATAATTGACGGCCTAATTCAGGCGTAGATTGAGATGAATGAGATGTCTGTGAGACCATAATGACGAAGAAAAGACCAGTTAGTAAATATTCTACAACATAGTCTACGTGCTTTTTGCTCACAGAAAAATAAGAAGCGTAAACATATACCCAGAGGACAAGCCTCTGGGCACTCGAAAAAAAGTTACGCCGTCACGAGCTTAACCAAATCTGCAGGTCGGTAGTAGACTGATTTCAATACTTTACCCTGACGAATCAGCTTACCGCCAAGATCAACATCTTTACCGCATTTCGCAATGATGTAAGCCCCTTTCTGGCTACCAACAATCACGACGCCTTGAGCGGCATAATACGCTTTCGTCTCGTCGAATTCTTGTTCGTTACGACACACCTTGCTCATATTGCTAGAATGCACTTCGTTCCAACAAGAAACAAAATCAAAGCCGAGGCGTTGCGAAATCTGAAGAAGCAAATCAATCAGGTAACTAATACCGATATTAGCCTCAAGATTTTCGTCACCCAGATGAACCAAACGGCCCATTAATACATAAACTGAATCAACAATTGCATCCGCCTGCTCAACCAATGAATCAGCTTCTGCCAACTCAGTTAGCTCTTCAACAGCCAATGAAGTGTGTAGCGCATCAGCCTGTTCATTCAAGGTTGATGGCGACTCGATATCTAAGTCAAAAGTGTTGCGAAACTCACGAATATCGCGATAGAGATGATCGAATAACGTCTGATCCAAAACAGCCAGCTTCATGCCATTTCCTTTATGTTAAAATACCTCTGAGGCAGAAAGGTACCGCCTCAGTCATCAATACACAGTCCTAGACCATGAGGGAAAATCTTGACGTTAGAATTCTTTCGGTGCAAAACCGGTTACTTCTTTAATGCCCATTTCACGACCCAACGCCGTCATTGGGTGAACAACGACCAAGCCTTTTACTGACTTTTTCAGTTTACCCATATCTGCTTGTTCTGCTTTCGTTAGTGCTCGCTTAAATGGTAATGAGCTAACATCACCACCTTGCTGGCCAAGAAGGCGCTTCTGCTGAGCTTTGATCTTATTTAGCTTTTTGGTCGTTGTTTCGATTTCTTGAGCTGCTTGACCTGCAATCGCTTGGTCTCCGCGATCTTTTGCCCCAGCATGTTTACGACGAAGTTTGTCTAAACGGTTAGTCAGTTGCTGAAGCTCTTGCTTTAAATTCATGTGGTTACCTTAATATTACACTACAACATCCCAGCAAACCTAGCATAGGAATGATTGCTGAACCGGTGATTATATAACATGAACAGATAATATGGCGCAGATTTCTTTTTCTTGCTGTTTTTTTAACTCGGTTGAATGGATTTCAATCAATCAAACCACGCTACACATAAATGCATTATTTTATTGAAGCAAGATCACACTATTGCCCATTTACACCGAATATACTCCGCCCATACATTGACGTTAAAGGACTATCGAATGTGTCAAAAATGTAATATTGCTAGTGGTATACGAGTTAAACGCTCATTTATTGAAAAAACCTTCACACATAAACGTAGCCAGAAGTATCGCTGCCACCAATGCAATTCGCATTACTTCATACAAATTGGCAGACCAGTGAATTCTATATCTTGAGATAACATGGGTATATGATGCTCTATAGGCAATAAATAAACAGATGGTCAAAAAAATGATAGTCACTGGACATCGTGGTGCAGCAGCACTTGCACCTGAAAACACCCTAGCAGGAATAAAACAAGCAGCCCAATCAGGTGCCACATGGATAGAAATTGATACTCAACTTAGCGCTGATTGCATTCCTGTTATTATTCATGATGAAACCGTCAACCGCTGTACGAATGGTAAAGGGAAAGTAGCCAATCTCACTCTTGCACAATTGAAATCATTCGATGCAGGAAGCTGGTTTAATACGGTTTTTAACGCAGAAACGATTCCAACACTTGAAGAAGCACTGAATGCATGTCAAGTATTAGGCTTAAAGCTTAATCTTGAACTGAAAATTCACCACCCTCATCAAATTGAACCGCTTATTCATGCTGTGGTTGATGTCATTAAGCAAAGCCAGTTTCCTATCGAGCACTTGGTACTTTCCAGTTTTGAAAAAGAGGCTCTGACATTATGTCAGGATTTACTGCCTAACGTACGTCGTGGTTTTATCTGTGAAGTCTGGAACGATTTCAGCTTAGAATCGATACAGCCTCTCGCGCTTTACAGTGTCCATATAGATCATCGAATTTTAACGGCTAAAATTGCCAACGCTATCAAAAATGCAGGTATGGTTTTAGTCATCTGGACACTGAATGACCCGCAAAAAACAGCCCATTTCAAGCAGCTAGGTGTTGATAACATCATCACCAATAAACCCCATTTATTTGTTGCTGATTAACCTTGTGATGTACATTTGAGTCTAATTTCCAACGTCGATGGGGTTAATGACCCCATCCTCGCCATCAATTGGACAATTTATCAACACTTATTCCAAAATAGTCCCCACAGCCTCCTATTATTCATCTATAATCACCGACCATAATTTTGTCAGGCTCAGCCGTCTGCTTTAGGAAATAAGAATGTCATTTGCATCACAAAACTTTTCTCCGGAAATTGTCCGCGCACTTACTGAGTGCGGTTACGAGAAATTAACGCCAATCCAAAAACAAGCGATCCCACACGCTCGTCGCGGAAACGATATTCTTGCCAACGCTCAAACGGGTACGGGTAAAACAGCGGCGTTCTCTCTCCCTATTATCCAACAGATCGTTGATACGCCTAAATCTCGCGGCCGTTTCAATGTTCGCGCACTGATCCTTGCACCTACTCGTGAGCTTGTCGCGCAGATTGCCAAGAACATTGAAGATTACACTAAATACGCAGATGTGAGTGTTGCTGCCATTTATGGCGGTACTAAGATGTCTTCACAAGAGCGCGTACTTGAAAAAGGCGTCGATATCCTTGTCGCCACACCAGGACGTTTGCTTGAACACATGGAGCTAAAAAACGTTACATTAGCTAACCTTGAGTTTTTAGTGTTTGATGAGGCAGACCGCATGCTTGATATGGGTTTTGTCACTGATATTCGCCGTATCATGGCGGATGTACGTACCCAACCTCAAACCATGCTGTTCTCTGCAACATTCTCTAGCCAGATGAACAAATTAGCAGGCGATATTCTTCGTAAACCAATCCGTATTTCTGTCAGCCCTGAAAATGCGACAGCAGATACCATCTCGCACGTGGTTTACCCTGTTGATGAAGATCGCAAGCGTGAGTTGCTTTCTGAACTGATTGGTAAGAAAAACTGGCAACAGGTTCTGGTCTTTGTAAACTACAAAGAAACGGCTAATGAACTGGTTAAAGAACTTAAGCTTGATGGCATTAAAACGGTACTTTGCCATGGTGATAAAGCACAAAGCGCACGCCGTCGCGCGCTTGATGAATTTAAAACAGGTAAAGCACGTGTGATGGTTGCAACTGAAGTGGCTGCCCGTGGCTTGGATATCCAAGGCCTACCGCATGTCGTTAACTACGACATGCCATTCTTAGCTGAAGACTATGTACACCGTATCGGCCGTACTGGTCGCGCTGGACTACAAGGCCATGCCGTTTCCTTTGTTAGTCGCGACGAAGAATTAACACTGGTTCAGGTTGAAAACCTGATCAAGCAACGTATCCGTCGTGTTCAATTAGAAGGTTACGAGCCAGCAAACCGCGATGCTCTGCTTGAAAAAATGCATAAGAAGCCGGCTTTCAAAGATCGCCGAGGCCGCACGAATAACCCAACCGATCAGTCTGATGCTGAACGTCGTGCCCGTTTACGCCGTGCTGTATTGAACAAGTCAAAAATCAGTAAACTTAAAAAGTAATCACGACTACATCACCATGACATCAAGTTTTTGATGATTCAATAACAAAAACGGGTTAGCCAATTGGCTAACCCGTTTTTTATCGAACTGACATAACACACTTTAAGTTATTAGACTGAAGTACATCAATATCAGGACATGTAATCTGCATATGGATTATTTTTCACCAGCGATATTGGCTTACCAAAAGCCGTTAGGCTGATTGTCGACTGTGACAATGTCACTGATGTTTCATCCATTACACTGTCACCAAAGTGGTAACGAATGTTTTCTATGCCGCAACAAGCATCAATATCTGCCGTTTGTGCCACTTGAAATACATTACGATTTTTCAACGAGTAGGCTTCTAGCGCTGCCTGACCATATTTATTGGCTAGCATTTGCATTGTTTGCTGTGGTGATAAAACCAACCCTGATGCATTGTTACCGCCAAAACCCTTCGCATTAAGAATGACCGCTTTATAATCCTGCCCTTTATCGCCAGCAAACAAGTGCTCCGTTAAAATATTCAGGTTTGATTGATGCACATCATCAGCAATATGATCAATGGTTTGAATGCCGGGGATCCAACCGTACTGCCAAACACCTAATGACGCTATTAGCTGATCGCCGGACGCACTACTCATTGAATGACCGACATACGATTTGATTGCCGCAACAGGCCAGTTATCAATTTCAAATGTTTTTGCAATTTCGTTCAGAATATGACTTTCAGTCACTCGGTTTTGTGGCGTACCCGTACCGTGTGCTTGTACATACGTTTGCTTAACACCTTCTTTGCCGAGAATTGCTTGAGCCAATGCAGTCGCTTTAGCCATGGTGACATAGTTACCAACACCGGGCGCAGAAATAGACTTTTTATTGGCGTCTGCACTGATAAATACGTCAGCGACAGAACCGTACACATTAGCCCCGAGTTCAAGTGCCAGTTCATCGTCCATCAGCACGACAAACTGAACAGATTCAGCCATGGTAAAACCGGCATTGGCCGCAAAAGGTCGACAGGCGCGTCGGTTGTTCACTTTATCGCTGTTATCCAACGCTTTCAGTTGCTCATCTTCTGCCAGAGCGCCCATCACACGGAAACCTTCCATGATTTCAGCCACAACAGGAGCTTCTGCATTCCCCACAATCACAACACGTGAATGGCCGTTCTGAATATCATGCATACCCTGACGAAGGTTATACAAAAATGTCGCACAGGCCCCCATGTTCGTTCCTGTGGCGCCAATACTATTAATGACATAACCATTAATGAAATCGGCAGGCATTTCCGCTAAAGACAATGCCATCATTTTTGAGCTTACACGCCCGCCAGTCAGTGGTGCCGCTAACATCCCGGAAAGCGATTGGTCGTCAACTTGTGCCAGCGCGCTACCGGCATAAACAGAAACCTGATCGGGCTCTATATGCTTAAGGATCTCACTCCAGTCCATCCCCATGGAATTCAGCGCATCCGAAGCGCCGTATACAGCCAGTTTTAAACCACGAGGATGAAAACGGGAATTATACAGCTTACCTGGATCAAATCCGCTCGGGATATTACCGCCGCTAGAGACAGGAAATGCCACACGATCTTCTAGCAACGCATCGAGTTGATCCGTTACGGTGATCTGTACTTTGCTACCCTGCTCTTCAACCTGCCAGTTCTCAGGAATACGTGTTGGCATTTTAGATTTACGCAGGGTAAAGGTAATCTGGTCATTACTACTCAATGACGCTTTATATTGATAAAGCAGGCTATCAGGATCAAAAGATTCAATACGACGCACCAATGTACCGGCTTTTATCGCATCAATTATCTCAGCATCAATACTGGTATCTTTGGATAGGCCCATCATTCTACAAGCAAGATCCTGCCACGTTGACTGCATATCAGCATCCGATAAGACATCTGCCACCATGCGCTTGTAACTATGAAAGCCAGAACTGCGTCCGGCAGCATTCATACCACCGAATCCGACAATGAGAGGTAACTTTGTCATCTTTAACCTGCTTTTAATCTTTAGTCTGTATAGATTACCAATTTACACTGTTCATTCACCTGTCATTTATGCCATTATGACTGTCATATGCGCCAAATATGCAATAATTAGGTTATTTACTCCATTATGAAAATTGGATTTCTATTATACGAACGCGCATTAATCACTGGCGTTTCTCTCGCAGCAGAAATGTTAAGCAGCGCATCCAGCCTGCGGTCTCGTACCGAACAACGCCTTTCCCCGCTAGAGATAAAACTCATTGCGCCAAAACTCGGCCCCACAAAAGTCACCGCCGGTCTTCGCCTTCAGCCTGATATTACCTATGATGACAACCAGCCATTCGATATTTTGATCTTACCGCCAATGTGGGGCAACCCTCTACAGTCTGTCCGTCGAGCACCCAACATCGTACCTTGGATCAAACAGCAATATCAGCAAGGTGCGAAGCTCGTTGCCACAGGTACGGGTGTAATATGGTTGGCAGAAACGGGGTTGTTGAATAATCAAGTCGCTACTACACATTGGTATTACTATGATAATTTCGCTATCCGCTATCCCAAAGTGACGCTAAATCGACAGGCATCGATCACCGCGGCGAATGGAATATATTGCACGACCAGTATTAACTCGCAGTCAGAGATGGTCCTTTATCTTATTGCTGAGTATTTTGGTCAAAAAATTGCCGATACGATTGAAACACACTTTGGTCACGAGATTTCAAAATCAAATCAGCAACCGTTTTATCAGATTGGTGGACAGCTACAATTTGATGAATCGATCGCCCTTGCTCAGGATTGGATGAAACGCAATATCTCACAACCTATCACGGCACAAAAAGCCGCCGATCACTGCCAATTACCATTGCGTACATTTAATCGTAAATTCAAGGATCAAGTTGGTGAAACGCCACATCAATACCTGCTGCGGTTACGGCTTGATACAGCCCAACAACTGTTACGTGATTTCGGCATGTCAATACAAGATGTTGCTGAACACGTCGGCTATAAAGATAGCTACCATTTTTCGACTCGCTTCCAACAGCAGTTCAGCCTGACACCGAGCCAATATCGTCGAATGGTAAAAGCCAAAATCTATAATCCATAGGCCTATACTGTACCTAAGCGCCCTCTGATCAGGCATTATGAGTGCACGTTTTTATGCTGTTGCGGACCTAAGACATCACCACCTAATGCTATTACTATGCTTACGGTAGTCTTTAATCAGGAAAAACGTTGCATGTGGTCTCTATATTTTACTGCTGGCTTAATTATTAGCTTATTCAGTTGCAGTGTACTCGCTGAAATTCATCCAACCAGCAGTACATTACTGACCGAAGAAAAATGCCGATTAGATATCTATCATCTGGTAAAAAATAACCAGAACCAATATGAACCAAATCTGCAACTTGCCGTCATCACAGACAATACACTTCGCCACCGTTTTGTCGCCCTGAAAACAGATATTAGCCACCCTACAGGGTTTGAGAACATCAGCTATAACCGCTCGGGTCGACCTCATAAAATATTTACTGTGAACTGGCGAAACAATGGCACCGCACACACGGTTTCAAGACTCGTCATGTTAGGCGGTACCAGCGATAAGCAAGCATTCGACATATTCACCCGATCAATCAGTAATGATAACGGACACTTCGAATTAGTAGGAAACGCGGGGAAATACCGATTTAATGTCAAAAATAAAGACATCGATGACTTTTTTCAATGTATGAATACATTTTATCAATACTAATCACGCACCATAATCCAATGAATAATAAGACACAAATGGAATATAGAATCTATACCAATAAGATATATCCGATACTATCACAGGACTAAGAATATTATTTGAAACAAGTTTTGTGATATGTAGCTCAAATATAAATCACATTGATACAATTATCATTAGTAAAATACAAAGTCTACCGACAATGTAATTATTCGTACGGAATACGTTGCCACTTATAAGCCAAATACGTAGTAAAAGGACGTTCAGTGAACCTATCCATCAAGCATAAGCTCTGCTTAGCATTCGCAATCATCATTTTATCTATATCCGCAATGCAAACATGGTTAACCCATGAAAGGTTGACGACAGATGCCAAGCATTCAACGCAACAATTGGTTACCTCTGTCAACCAAGCAACACTCACCACCATTGACCAATGGCTAAAAAGTAAAGCCGTGATCATTCAATCGACAGTGGCCGCTTTTAATCATCGTGCTGAGCCTATTCCTGAATTGGCGCAAACTATGCGAGCTGGCAATTTTGATCTGATCTATGTGGGGGTAGATACTGGTGCAGTCATTACAAGTAAAGACATTTCATTCCCTGATGACTTTGACTCACGACAGCGGCCTTGGTATCAAAAAGCAAATGCCGCACAAAAGACAATTATCACCACCCCCTACATTGACGCTTCAACAGGCAAACTGGTAATCACTGTCGCGGAACCCTTCTCTGCCACCATGAATAAAGGCGTCATTGCCGGCGATGTATCAATTGAGACACTCGTAAAAGATATTTTGGCAATTAATCAAGAGGGGATGTATGCCGTACTGATTGACGGTGAAGGCGAAATCATTGCCCACCCTGACGCATCATTGACATTAAAACCATCCACAATTATTAACAGTTCATTGACTCCGTCACATCTGCAGGCATTAAGCCGAAATAGTGAACTGGAGCCAATGACAATCAGCAAGGTAGAGAACCTTGTCCAAATCAGCGCAGTACCCGGCACAGACTGGTATTTCATGCTTATTCTGGATCAGAATAAATTCTTTAAACAGGTCGATGAAGCCTTACTGGACTCTCTGCTCAGTACGTTAATCCAAATTATCATCGTCATTTGTGCTGCTCTATTCTTGGTTGGCCGAGCTTTGAATCCACTGAATCAATTATCGGAAGCGATGAAAGATCTCTCACAAGGTAATGGCGACTTAACTCATCGCCTTCACATCGATCAAGATGATGAAATTGGACGACTGGGCAGACACGTAAATGCCTTTATCGAGAAATTACATATTTCCGTTACGGGGATATCGGGTGCAACTGAAGAGCTGTCTGTACAAGCAAAATCCAGTTACGATGTCGCTTGCCAAGCCAGTCAGGCGATTCAAGTGCAACTGGGTGAAATATCACAAGTTGCAACAGCCATTCATGAAATGTCGGCAACAGCTCAAGAAGTCGCAAGCCATGCCGAGCAAACAGCAAGTGCAGCGGTCGCCTCGAACCAGAGTTGTAATGAAGGTAAGGCGGTGATCACTCGAAATCAGCAGTCCATCACTCAACTTGCAACGCATGTTGAAGACGCCGCTACAATTATTCGGGAGTTAGATTCAAACGCACAAGGGATCAACACCATTCTGTCAACGATTCAGGGCATTGCAGAGCAAACAAACTTACTCGCGTTAAATGCCGCCATTGAAGCAGCCCGCGCAGGTGAACAAGGCCGGGGATTTGCCGTGGTAGCCGATGAAGTCCGCGTATTGTCACAGCGAACTCATAGCTCAACACAAGAAATACATGGCATGATTGAAACGCTTCAGCGCAATACACAAATCGCCGTTGCCACGATGGAGCAAAGCCAGACCATGGCAACAGAGAGTGTTGACGAAGCGAACAATGCTACCGCGGCCCTTGAGAAAATCACTGAATCTATCGAACATATTTCTGATATGTCGACCCAAATATCAAGCGCCGCCGAAGAACAGCGGGCGGTCACTGAAGAAATCAGCCGTAATACACAAGCGGTAAATGATCTTTCAGAACGTCTATCACAAGAGGCGCAAAAATCTCAAGTGTTAGCTAAAGATCTGAATGAGGTTGCCAGCCACCTTGGCAACGAAGTGAACAAGTTCAAGATATAATCACCGATACGTGACTGGGTATATCTCAAAAGCAAAACGCCAGCAATTGAAGTCGCTGGCGTTTTTTTAAACTGAATAGCCTTACGCTAACCGATGGGTTCCTGAGTGACCCGCCGATTTAGGCGTCACATCTTCATACTCACCATCAATGGTAGACCCTTGAGACTCTTGAGATCCATAACCTTGCTGCTTTAGCGCTTCATTATACGCAGCACTCAATTTCTTTTTAATGAATGGTTTGGCGATCAACGCAGCAATACCAATAAACAGCCCCATTACGGCAGCGAAAGTAACAGTAAAGAAACCAAGTACAAGAGCAAACACACTAGCAATGAAGTTTTTCATATCTGACCTTTCTTTCCTTCTTTGATAGTAAGCAGTGTATGACAGCGAAAATGAACCACTGATGAACAGTTTGTTTATTATTCGCCGCATCATATTTTCAGTCACTTACCTTAGATCAGACACGGTCTATTAGGCGCAACAAGCCTTCAATTGAAATAAAAGATCAACACCTGCCCTCTCACAAGATGCATTCAATCGCTGCTGTGCGGTGACAATATTTTCACGCCAGTTGTCATCATTAGCCCACATTTCAACCACCAAAGGAACACTGCATTGTATTGCTTTCAGCGTACTGAAAATGGTATCGAAATCGACATCACCTTCACCAATAATCAGATCACGAAATTGACCATCACTTTCATCTGTCACTGAGCGTGTATCCTTAAGGTGTATCTGTACAATGCTCTGCTGACTCGTTCGAAGCTCAGCAGCGACATCATTATTCCATGCTGAAATATTCCCTACATCAGGGTAAGCATTAAAAAATGGAGAATCCACTTCACGATTGAGTGCTGCAAACTTACTCAATGAATTTAAATAATCGGTATCCATAATTTCAACAGCAAGCATAATACCTGCTCTTTCTGCTAATGATGCCGACCATTTCATCCCATCAATAAATCGCTGATGAGTCTCTGCGTCTGAGCTTTCATAATAGACATCGTAACCAGCCAGTTGAATTGTACGAACACCCAATTTATAGGCAAGCGCTATGGCTTTCTCCATATGAATCTTCGCCTGATCCCGAATAGCGGAATTACGTGAACCAAATGGAAATCGACGATGAACACTCAGACATATAGATTGAATAGGCAGCTGGAATTGCTCACACCATCGGCGTAGCTGGTACACCGTATCATCATCCCAGTCTAATCTGGCTCGACGTTCATCACTTTCATCGATAGACAATTCAATAAAATCAAAACCCAGATCTTTAGTCATTGCTAATTTTTGCTTTAAATCAATATAACTTGGCAACGCTTTTTCGTACAAACCAATACGATGTCTGAACACATTATTGTACATAAGTCCTTCCCTCTATTGTCATTACAAAGCATCATTCACTACAAACCATTCATGATGGCTGGCCATAGTAAGCGCCGTCACCATGCTTTCTCAGATAGTGTTTTTGTGACAGTTCAGGTTGCAGCTTAATTCCGCTATTGAGTGTTCGTGTCGCCAGTGCCATAGCGGCCACTTCTTCCAACACGACAGCATTGTGCACCGCATCCATTGCATTTTTTCCCCATGCAAATGGTGCATGCCCCGCCACAATAACCGCAGGTATCGCTTGAGAATCCAATTGGCGCTGATAAAACGTTTCAGCAATCACGGTACCAGTGTGCTTCTCATAGTGTTCGGCTATTTCTTGCTGCCGTAATCGACGAGTACACGGTATATCGCCGTAGAAGTAATCAGCATGTGTGGTACCAAGAGCCGGTATGTCTTGTTCTGCTTGAGCCCAAATTGTGGCACTGCGAGAATGGGTATGAACGATGCCACCTATCTCAGGAAACGCTTTGTATAATTCAATATGCGTCTCGGTATCGCTGGACGGATTCAACCGCCCTTCGATACGCTCACCCGCTAAATCAATCACCACAATATCATCCAGTGTCATATGAGCATATTCAACGCCAGATGGCTTAATTGCAATGACTCCTTTTTGACGATCTATTTCAGAGACATTTCCCCATGTGAACGTGACTAATTTATATTCAGGTAACAATAAATTTGCGTGAAGCACTCGTTGTTTTAATTCCGTGTACATGATGATTCCTTCGATTAAATACAGATAACTCTGTCGTCACCATCAAGCATTCATGCCTGCCATACTGCTGACTGAGCGCTGATGTCTCTGTATTTAGACAATGACTGGGATGCATCCCGACTAATGTACAATGAAGGCAAAGGTGCGGGTAGGTTCAAAGAACTTAGCCTGAACACACTTTGCCCTAAATGATAAATCAGGCCTCCTCTAGCGCAGGGACGGCTACTGGCTCTTGGTTTAGTTCCACCACACGTTGCGATAGCGCTTTTAACGCATGCATATCCTGTTTCAAGTTTTGATAGCACGATTTATACACGTCAAATAATTGCTCGTAATGCGCAACAGAAAGAGGGTTCGGCATCACCGCTTTTGATAAACTGAACCATGATTTTATCTGCTCATAATCACTGACTAACCCAACAGCTTTCGCCGCTAGGAATGCCCCGCCAAGTGGTGCTTCGACCTGTTCTTCTATCGTTCGGACAGGGTATCCCGTCACATCCGCGATGATCTGTACCCACAGCGGTGAGAATGCCGCTCCGCCCACCACAATCAACTCATCATCCAACACTCTCGCGCCTTTTTGGCCACATTCAATATTGTGTTTAAGCGCAAATGCCACGCCTTCCAGTACGGCTCGATAAAGATGGAAACGCGTTGAATTGAGTGATAGACCGACGAAGGTGCCCGACGCTTTTGGATCCCAAATCGGACTCCGCTCCCCCATTAAGTAGGGTAAATAAAGAACGCCTTCTGCCCCAGGAGAAATAGCTTTAGCTTGCTGCTCTAATAAATAATGAGGATCATCTCCCGTTATCGACGCAAGCCTGATTTCTTCCTGACAAAAATTATCTCTAAACCAGCTGACAGAGGCTCCCGCTGTCGCCGCACCACCAAAGATGTAATTATCCTCTAGGGCATTCGCAACGTGTGGCATGCTGATCAGGCCGTGTTTTGCATCCACATCTGGGTTTAAAAATCCCCAACACATACTTGTGCCCATCATTGCAACATGACAGCCCGGAGCAACCACCCCCGCCGCAAGCGTGGCTACCGCCGCATCAACGCCACCAGCCACAATCGGCACGCCACTAGGTAAACCAAGATCAAGCGCCATTTCACTATCTATATACCCAACAATATGATCCGATGGCACTAAGTGCTCAGGCATCATAGAAACAGGGATACCCAGCATATTAAGTGCTTCAACCGACCAGCATCGATTTTTAATATCGTATACCCCACCAATATTTCCGGCAGAACTGTGGTCAACGGCAAGATTACCCGTTAGCCAATATTGGACATAAGCGTTTGGCGGTAAGAAATAACGCGTTTTAGCCCAGACCTCAGGTTGATGATTCTTCACCCACAATATTTTTGTATAACCGTAGTAGCTATCAACACCATTTCCGGTAATGGCTTTAAGCCTATCAAGATCAACATGGGTTTTAATCCATTCAACTTCATCTTCTGCTCGTCGGTCCATCCAAATTAAGCATGGATACAATGCTCGGCACTCTTCATCGACCGCAATACCAGAACCACCATATAGGCTACTCACCGTAATGGCTTTGATCTCTTTAGCGTTAAACTTGTCACTATGAGCTAATGTATGGATAACTGATTTGACCGCACTCAGCCAAACATCAGGCCATTGCTGCGCCCATAACGCGTGAGGTGTTTCGACCTTATAACTCACACTGGCGCTGTCGATCACTCGGCCAGTGACATCCATTACCAGCCCTTTGGTACTTTGCGTACCAATATCAATGCCAATAACTACACTCATAACTACACTCCATTTTATAGTGAACGCATCCGCTATGGTTTGAGAAGAACCTTGACTGACTCAGCACCGTGGGCCACTTCAAATGCTGCTTGCCAATCATCTAAAGCGAACTCGTGAGTCACAATACCCTCAGAGGTTATTAATCCTCGTTCTAATAAATCAATCACCACTTCATAGCAATAAGGACCAAGGTGAGCGCCGCGGATATCCAATTCTTTACGGTCACCAATGATGGACCAGTCAACGGTAGTTTCTGAACCAAATACACTGAATTCCACAAAACGCCCCAGTTTTCTGATCATATCAAGACCTTGCGTTACTCCCGGTGCCACGCCTGTCGCTTCAATGTATACGTCACAACCATAGCCATCGGTTAACGCTTTGACTTTTGCCACTACGTCTTCTTTCAGTGGATTTAACACCAAATCGGCACCATAGCGTTTAGCCAGATCTAATCGCTCATCAATGGTATCAATGACAATCAGTTTTTTCGGTGTCTTCAATTTCAGCGCTTGCACCATACCAAGCCCTAATGGCCCCGCGCCGGCGAGAACAACCACATCATTAAATTGCACGTCTGCACGGTTTACGGTATGAATTGAGCATGCCATTGGCTCGATAACCGCAGCGTCTGCAACAGATAGAGCATCCGGCAGTTTGTGCACAATGGATGTTTCTTTAAATAGCATGTATTCCGACATGCCCCCTTCAGCGACTTCATGCTGGAAACCGTAGATATTGTGTACTTCGCACATCCAGTATTTGCCTGACTTACAAAAACGGCACTTATTACAAGGCACAATTTGCTCAGCAAGAATTCTATCGCCCATTTGCACATCAAAATGTTCTTCAGCGCCCTCACCGAAAGCAACCACCACACCAAAAAACTCATGCCCAGGTACAACTGGCGTCTTCACCCAAGGGTCGTCACCCCAGAACATCTGAGCACCAGATTCACACTTAACGTCACCAGCACAAATGCCACAAGCTGTCACTTTAATGAGTAATTCTCTTGCCCCTGGTTTCGGAGTATCAATCATTTCTAAGCGATAATCTTTGGGCCCGTGACAAACTAATGCTTTCATTTTTTCAGGTACGTTTTTCATGATAATATCCTTATGTTAACGTTAACATAAAAGCGTAAAAAAATAGATTATGAGACGTAACTTACAGCGTATCAGGTAACATTAAGTATTTAAAAACAGATAATGTTGACGTTGTCATTTTTGATCAAAGCCACTGATATTTTCGTGACTTCAACAGCACTTTTATCGCTAAAGAGAATTTGGAACGTAAAATATGAACCGGATCAAATTACGCAATTAATTCACCATTGATAAAAATCCGAGAGTTTGCAGGTTGCTCACCAGTATGGATCAACTCAAACAACAATTCAGAAACACTCTTCCCCCACGCTGACGGATCATTAGCAATACATGGGATCGCCATCCCAAATGTTTTGGCATGTGGCACCTCATCAATAGAGAAAAACTGCGGTAATTTAAGCTTAGCATCTCGGGTTGCTTGTACTGCTGCCAAAGTGATCAAGCCATTGACCCCAACAATACGCTGTGGATTATACAAACCCGAACTCAGTGCTTGAGTAATCATAGGCAATGCATTTTCATATTTATAATCGGTATAAATCACAGAAATACGAGTGTCCGTATCGTGCATTGCGCCCAGAATACCCGCCACCCTATCTTGAGTGATCTCTGAATCTTTCGGCCCGCCAACAATAAGAATTTCGTTGTCAGCTTGAGATACCAGATATTTACCCGCTTTCACGCCTAGCTCAATGTTATTCAAAAACACCCCTGGCAAAGTTTGATTGGGGATATCTCGGTCAAGCAATACTAACGGAATACGGTAGGCTTTTGCCTGTTCAATATAGTAAGGATTATAATTGGTATTATCATGTACAACTGACAGAATAATACCAGCAGCCTTATAACTAAACAGTGCTGACACGGCGCGTGATTCAGCCTCAACACTGCCACCTGTATCAAAAATCATCACCGTGTAGCCCTTGGCATCTGCTGCACGACATACCGCTTTCGTGACTTCTGCATACACTGGGTTAAACGTACTGTCTGTCACCATACCTATGATATTACTCGACTGCCCTTTAAGATTTTTTGCAAACGCATTGGGTGAATAATTCATCTCTCTTGCAATAGATAATATTCGCTCACGAGTATCAGGCTTAACCAGTTCAGGTTTGTTAAACGCCCGCGAAACCGTAATATTGGTGACATTGGCGCGTTTCGCAATATCGACAATGGTAGTATTGTTTTTTTTTGTATCCATCGAGTAGAAATCCCCTTAAAACTCACTGGTTTATAACTCGGTTTTATAGCACAGAAATACACAACTGTATTCTTTACAACGACAGAACGTATATTTCAGCGGCGCGACTTTCATCACGTATCCTTTACGCACATAGTTCCATCTGCTCATTTTCTGTTCACAATCACAGTTTTTAATCTGCTGCTCCTATATTTTACATTTCATGTTGACGTTGTCATTAGTAATAAAATAAACCCAATTAATCGATTTTTCGATTTTAATGGCAGATAAATTGTTAACGTTAACATCACCCTACTATATAAACGGAGTTAACCATGTCCATATTACATAAACCTCTGACGTATATTTCCACTGCGGTTGCGTTGCTTGGAGTGTCTTTTGCTGTTACTGCAAAAGAAGAAATCACCATTGGCATGTCCTTTCAGGAAATGAACAATGCATATTTCGTGACCATGAAAGAGTCTCTAGAAGAGGCCGCTAGCGATATTGGGGCAAAATTAATCATCACTGATGCTCGCCATGATGTTGCTAAACAAATCAGTGACGTAGAAGATATGCTACAAAAAAATATCGACATCTTATTGCTCAATCCTACTGATTCGGTGGGTATTCAGTCTGCAGTCTATTCCGCGCATGAAGCTGGCGTGATCACCGTTGCCATCGATGCACAAGCTGAAGGGCCAATTGATTCATTTGTCGGGTCTAAAAACTACGATGCGGGTTATTTAGCGGGGAAATTTCTGGCAGATAGCCTAGACGGTAAAGGCGAAGTTGCCATTCTTGATGGCATCCCTGTTGTGCCAATTCTAGAGCGTGTTCGTGGTTTTGAAGCCGCAATGAAAGAGTACCCTCAAATCAAGGTCGTCACTAAACAGAATGGCCAGCAAGACCGCTCAATTTCACTTAACGTCACAGAAAACATGCTGCAAGCAGCACCTAAACTAGACGGTATTTTCAGCGTCAATGATGGTGGTGCGATGGGGGCCATGGCCGCTATTGAAGCATCAGGCCGTGATGTTAAGTTAGTGTCAGTGGATGGTCATCCAGAAGCCGTTGAAGCGATCCTGAAAGGTAATACCCCCTTTATCGCGACGTCTGCACAATACCCTCGAGATCAAGTCCGCATTGGTTTAGGTATGGCCTTGGCTAAAAAATGGGGCGCAAATATACCAACCGTTGTGCCCGTTGAAGTCAAACTAATCACCAATGAAAACGCAAAAGGCTTTGCTTGGTAGCATCAAACTACGCCCTCTTAAGTAAAGGGGGCGTTCTCTGAGGATGGAGTTCTTATGACCAAATTACTCGAAGTATCTGGGGTAAGTAAATCGTTTCCTGGGGTCAAAGCCTTAGACGATATCAATCTCTCACTTGATAAAGGTGAGATCCATGCCCTACTGGGTGAAAATGGCGCAGGAAAATCAACATTAATGAAAATTCTTTGCGGTATCTATTCCAATGATACTGGTAATATTTACATTGATGGCAACCAAGTGAAATTCAAAGAGTATCAAGATGCGATTGATGCAGGTGTAGGAATTATTTTTCAAGAGTTCTCTCTTATCCCCTACCTCAATGCGGTCGAAAACATCTTCCTAAATCGTGAACTTAAGAATCGGTTTGGTTTTCTCGACCGTCCACGCATGGTTAAAAAGTCAGCGATGATCTTCAAGCGGTTAGAGATCGACATCGATCTTACTGTGCCAGTTGAACAACTCAGTATCGCTGAACAACAATTTGTTGAAATCGCAAAAGCGCTGTCATTGAATGCCCGCATTCTCATTCTCGATGAGCCTACCGCAACCCTGACGCCCAAAGAAGCTAAGCACTTATTCAGTATCATGCTTGATCTGAAAAAGTTAGGTGTCGGTATGTTTTTTATCTCTCATCATCTCGAGGAAATATTCGAGATTTGTGACAACATCTCTGTCTTGCGTGACGGAACGTATGTCGACACGCTTGCTACTGCTGATACGAATATCGATGAACTGGTTGAAATGATGGTTGGGCGACGGGTCGAAAACTCATTTCCGCCCAAAAGCTTAACCATTATCCGTGAGACTCCGGTCTTAAATGTTGAAGCTCTTCAGCTTGAAAAACAAGGCCCCGTAAACAGCTTTAAGCTTTATCCAGGGGAGATATTAGGGTTCGCGGGCTTGGTCGGTTCCGGTCGGACTGAGACAGTACGAGCGCTTATCGGTGCAGATAAACCCAACCAACAACACATCGAATACTTAGGCCAAAAAGTCGTCTTCTCTTCACCAGCTGTCGCACTAAAACAAGGTATCGGTATTTTACCAGAAGACCGTAAAACAGAAGGGCTTATTCTTTCGTTTAGCGTCAGAGACAACATCACACTGAACAACTTCAGTGAAGAGATGACATTTAAATTTTTCATTGATAAGAACAAAGAAAATAACAAGGCACGATCGCTCATCAATAAAGTACGGGTGAAGACCCCCACCCCTGATACACCAGTTAATAACTTAAGTGGTGGAAACCAGCAGAAAGTCGTGATTGCTAGATGGCTAAACAATGATTGCCGCATCCTTATCTTTGATGAACCAACACGAGGGATCGACGTAGGAGCAAAAGCCGAAATATACGATCTAATGCGCGAACTAACGGCTAAAGGAATCGCCATCATTATGATTTCATCGGAATTACCAGAAGTCATCGGCCTGTGCGACCGCGTCGCGGTATTCAAAGAAGGTCAAATTGTTGCTGAACTCACCGATGAAGACATTGAGTCTAATAATATAATGCTACACGCTACGGGGAACGCCGCATGAACACTATCTCTAGCTCTACACCATCGACCAATAAATCCATCGATTGGAAACAGCTGTTGAAACAATGGTCTCAGCATCCTGTCTTTTTTCCACTGCTAGGGTTTCTCGCCGTCTTTATGATCATGGTATTAGTCAGTGATAATTTCCTGACAACCAATAACCTGACCAACGTTGCAAGGCAAGTCTCCATTAATGCTATCATCGCTGTTGGCATGACGTGTGCAATTTTAACTGGCGGTATCGATCTCTCTGTGGGTTCTGTCATGGCCCTATCCGGTACTATCACTGCAGGGTTGATAGTCACGGGTGTGCCTCTTCCTCTCGCGATTGTACTGGGCTTAATTTTAGGCGCTCTACTCGGCGGGATAAATGGCTTCTTGATTGCCTATGCGAGAATGCCAGCATTTATTGTTACCCTCGCCATGCTCGGAGTCGCGCGCGGATTAGCATTAATTTACACCGGTGGTTACCCTATCTCTGGTCTACCACAAAGTTTTAACTTTTTTGGCCGTGGCGACGTAATGGGCCTGCAAACCCCTATTTTAATCATGTTTATCGTCTACATCGCGGCTTACTTGTTATTAAACCACACGCCTTTTGGTCGTCATGTATACGCATTAGGTGGTAATGAAGAAGCGGCCCGATTAAGTGGTATCAAAGTCCCTAAAGTGACCCTGATGGTGTACACACTTAGTGGCTTTACCGCTGCTATCGCAGGGCTTATTCTGACCTCTCGTTTGATGAGTGGTCAGCCCAATGCTGGTGTCGCCTTTGAACTGGATGCAATCGCAGCTGTTGTACTGGGTGGTGCAGCCATGAGCGGCGGTAAAGGTGCCATTATCGGTACATTAGTCGGCGCAATGCTACTCGGTGTCCTGAACAATGGCCTTAACCTTGTCGGTATCTCTCCTTACGTTCAAAACGTCATCAAAGGCATCATTATTCTTGTCGCAATTTACGTCGGTACAGATAAACGTCGTCGTAACTAACCACAACACAGTCAAAGCCTGAACCGTTCATCAACAGAACGGTTCTTAACTTTTGCCATTTGGAATATGAGCAATTCCCAAATAGAAAACAGGTTTGGAGGAAGCATGGCCTATTTCTTAGGTATCGATTTTGGTGGAACAGTTACAAAGGCAGGTCTTTATAATACTGACGGGCATGAGCTTGCTGTTGAAGAGTATGCTACCGAATTATTAAGTGACCACGCCGGTTTTGCGGAACGAGACATGGAACAACTCTGGCAAGCAGTTTGCCATGTCACTCAAAGCGTGATCGCTAAAGCTTGTGTCGCCAGCAACGAGATTGCAGGCATTGGCTTTTCATCACATGGTAAAGGGTTATATGCCATTGATAAACATGGGAACCCTGTACGAAACGGTATTGTTTCAAGTGACACCCGGGCATTAAATCAAGTGCTTTCATGGAAAGAGGCGGGAATTGATGAGAAAGCCTACCGCAAAGGCAGGCAGCAGCTCTGGACCGGACACCCTGTCTCACTGTTGGCTTGGCTCAAGCAAAACGAACCGGGTAACTACGATAAAATCGATACTATCTTAATGGTCCACGATTACATTCGTTTCCGCATGACGGGTGAACGAAGTGCAGAGATCACTAACATCTCAGGCAGTAATATATATAACCTCGAATTCGGCAATTACGACACGAGTCTGCTAGCTGATTTTGGCATCGAAGAGTGCCAGAATAAACTCGCACCTATTATTCAATCGGCACAGGTGGGAGGCTTTGTCACCGCACAAGCGGCAAGCCAACTCGGGGTCGCAATGGATACGCCTGTCGTTGGCGGCATGTTTGATGTAGTCGCCACTGCCGTGTCATCGGGATTACACGATGCCACCGTGATCAGCGCCGCCGCCGGAACCTGGTCTATTGCCACAGCACTCTCTACGCAAATCGCAGAAAATGAACATCCTTACATATGGGGAAATTACTGCATACCCGGTCAGTATTTTGTCCATGAGGGATCTCCGACCTCTGCCAGTAATCTCGCATGGTGGCATAGTCACCTTATTCGCCACTTATCGCTCGAACAATGCAATGCCTTTGTCGAAAATACTCAAAAAACATTGCAAACTGGCACACCCTCTTCACTTTTCTATCTGCCGTATTTATATGGTTCAAACTATCAACTCGGTATGCCTGCGGGATTATTGGGATTAGAGGGGCATCACACCGACAGCGATGTGGTTAATGCTATCTATGAAGGTATCGTTTTTTCCCATTTAATCAACCAAGACAAGGTATTAGCAGTAACACCTAATGCGCAAGTGATTCGGATGAATGGCGGTCCAACGCAATCTAAACCTTGGATGACGATGTTTGCCTCTGCATCGGGCCTGCCGATTGAGATTTCGCAAGATAAACAAACAGGTTGTAAAGCGGCGGCTATTTGCGCAGCGGTGGGGACCGGATATTTTGCTGATTTCAATGAAGCCATGCAACACACCTATCAGGCCGGCACTTGTATCGATCCGGTTTCCTCTCAACATGAATATCTGCGAGAAAAATATCAACGCTATTTAGCCCTAAACGACATGCTAAGCGTAAAAATTTCAGGTTTTTGTTAGAGACCTAAACGAAAAACGCCAGCATCGGCTGGCGTTTTATCAAAAACTGAGTGGCTTACGCTAATCAATAGTTACCTCTCCATCACAGTATCATCGAGTCACCTTCACATTTTCATCAAGATCCGTATATTCTTTTGTTAATTTTGAGTTGTTTTTCAAATCTAATGATTTGATCATATTATTTTTTGCTACAAATACATTTAGGTTTTTATTTCCACTCAAATCAATGTGTCTTATTTTATTATCATTAACATACAGACGTGTAAGATCACTGAGAGTTGTTACATCAATTTCTTTAAGGTCATTTGCACCAACATAAATCGATTTAAGTGATTTTAAATGACTTACATTAATACGTTTTAATTTATTATCCCACATCGTCAAATACTCAAGATTTTCAACGCCAGATAAATCAACATTTTCTATTTTATTCCCGCCTAAAGATAATGATTCAAGTTCTGGATTATCACCAAGTTGAATGTTTTTTATCATGTTATTGGTTGCATTGATTATATTTAGTTTGTTTGCTCTTAAATCGACATCTTCAAGGCTATTCCAAACAATATCAATATCTTTTAGGTTGTAGAGATATTCAATACCGATCACAGACTCTATTTCTTTATATCTACATTTTAAGCTTACCACTTCATTGACTTTTTTATACCCATTAGAAATGATACATTGCTTGAATTTTTCATCTAAAATTGGCACATTTTCAACATGCTCAAATTGTTTAAATTTAAGCTCAACGCCATGATCAGTAGTGATATTCACAAGAAATATATTACAAACACCTGATAAATCTATTTTTTTTAGCTTATTGTTTTCAATCTCAAGGACCTCTAAATCAGAAACCATAGAAAGATCAATATTGGTTAATTTATTTCCACTAAGTTTCAGCCTGGTTAATGGCTGACGGTTAAACCCTGAAATTTCATTAATATCGTTATTCGTCAAGTCAACAATATTAAGGGCTCTATTATTTGTTAGACCAATGTTTTTCAACTTACTATCTGTAATTTTCAGCACACGAAGAGCTACGTTTTTGGATAAATCAATATCCGTAAGTAAGCTTTTTCTGATTTCGATGCTAGTTAATTCCTCGCCGTCTGGAAGATTAATATTAGCTAGTTCAGTATTTCTAGCATAAAATGCCCTAAGATTTTTGTTTTCATAAAGATCAATGCTCTCTGCCTCACTATTGATAATGCTAAACATCGTTAAATTTGACAAACGCTCAATACCTGAGAATGATTTAATCTTACCTTTACATTCTAATGAATATATTTGACTGATTATTTTTCCTTTTTTTAATACACATGCTTCAAAGTTAGGATCTTTAAATTTAATACTAGTCACAAATAATTGATACAAAAAATAAGCACCAAAGAGCGTGACTGTTACTACAGTACATAAGATGATCGTTCTTTTACGTGAAATCATAAGCTAAAAACCAAAATCAATAATAATTTGATATGACTGACAATATGCAATAACGTACGCATAAGACAACAATATACAAAGGGTTTATATTAGTAACAGAATAAACGTATAAACAGCCAAAATCGGAAATTAACGTTATCAAACAGTGAGTTGAGTAATTTACTACAACTCTGCATATTTCACAAATCTTTTTAAATCAAACGGCTAGAATTCCGTACCAAAAATTATAAACATTTGCTGTAATTCCATCTTCTATACTCAACGAATTAGTGCGGCATTTTCAAAAAGAATAAAACATAGAAAATCAGCCAAGAGACAATAAGTACACACTGTGGGTTAATCGAACTATAACGACGCACTAAGGCCGTCAGCAGATAAGTCACTGTCACCAAGATAACAAATCGAAATAGCCGAGCTGGAATAGAAACCAGCAAAAAAGTAATAAATGGAACACCCGCACTGGCACTTTGTAGCGCATACAGTTTATAGGGTGTACCTGATAACGGCCCAAACAACATTGCAATGACACCTTGCTCGCTGAGTTGCTGAGACACACTGGCGACGAGATCAGGCGAAATAGCCGGGATCTTCCCCATCAAGATTCGTACTTCAGTCAACGTTAGCGAGTCTGTACCCAGCCAATATAGCCAACAACCACCGATTAATGCCCCAAGCAACGTCAAACCACAAGCATAGAGTGCCTTGCGGTATGACTGCTGCGCTAAGTAGGTCAAGTACACATCTGGGATAATAAAAAAGAAGGTCGCTTCCGCCACGCCCCACAAACCGGCAATACAACGCTCACCTAAACGTAAGGTATGCGTTTGCTCTGTCTGTGATAAGGTAGCACCCACCTTCTGTCGTATCACTTGTCTTAATCCCACTCGGCAAACTTCCCTTCCTTTTCCAGCACATTAAAGCGCTGCTCTAAAGTCTGCATGAAAGCGTGGCGATCCTCTTGGCCATAAAGAGGCTCACCAATAAAACCATCACAGAAAAAAGGCACAAGTAACCAGTCTCCTTTGGGTAAGGCTTTTCCAAGCCCGTGTAAAAACACGGGTACCACGGGTATATGCGGGTATTTTGCGGCCAATTTAGCAATGCCGCCTTTAAATTGGCTGAGCGTTTCCGGCTCTCCCCGACTACCTTCAGGAAAGAAAATTAAGATCTGATCATCTTCCAACGCTTGGTAACAAGGACTCAGCGGATCGACATCAGGGGTTTTGTGACGTGATATAGGTAAAATCCCAACAATCTTAAGCGCAAACCATGCCAACAGCTTATTCTTAAGAAAATAATCCATCGCCGCGACTGGCTTGGCGCGTTTAAGCTGTTCATTATTGAGCAAGCTCATCAGCACCATGGTATCAAGGTGACTGTTATGATTAGCCACTAATATAATAGGTCCGGCATTTGGCAGTAAATCACGTCGCCGAATATTCATTCCTAATACTAAGGCAAGAATAGAGCGGATAAACACACGGTAAAACAACCACCGCAGAGCACGATTGAGCGCATTCATGATCTCACCTTATGTGTAGTAAAAATAGCGAATAAAATGCATAAATAGCGGCGCACTGTAAGTCAGGCTATCGATACGATCTAAAATGCCACCATGCCCAGGCAGTAAATTTCCGCTGTCTTTGATTTGCAGATCACGCTTGAGGGCTGAGATGGTCACATCCCCAATAAAGCCGCCGATACCAATGATCAGCCCTGCAGCAATTGCCATTGGCCATTCCATCGGCGTTAATAATGGTGCGAGTGCTATCGCAACTGCGGTGGTAGTCAAAATACCGCCGATAAAGCCCGCCCAGGTTTTATTCGGACTAACTTTAGGAATGATCTTACGTTTACCCAGTAACTTCCCCCATGTATATTGCGCGACATCATTAAACTGGGTAAGCACAACTAAGTAGAGCACCAGACCGGCACCACCAGATAACGCATCCCTGTGCTCTGGCAGAGCAAGTAAAAACGCGAGGTGACTAATACTGAATACCATGGTCATCAACCCCCAGTGAATCGTCCCCGCAGCGCGCAAGAAATGCTTCGTTTCACCGACTATCACCATTTGCATTGGTAGCAGCAAGAACATATAAACGGGTATGAAGATAATGAATAAACCGTAATCCGCTATCCACACCAAAAAAAATTGAATGGGTATCGCTAAATATGCCCAGAAGAGAACGCGACGATCAGCACGACGGGTAGGAATTATCGATAAATACTCTTTGAGTGATAAATAGCTGATGAGGGCAAAAAAGGCGATAGCCACAGTACGACTGGCAATAAGCGCACCACAGAAGATAAATACCATCACCCACCAAGATCGGATTCGTAGCCAAAGCTCGGTATAGTCGCGCTCAGAATGACGCCATTTGAGCCAATGCACTAACCCTGTCGCAAAACACAACACGGCCAAAATGGCACCGAGTACTATTTTCATGCCCATCGTTAAAGAAGTGAAATAATCCATTATTTGTCCCTTCTATAGTCCCTGTTGTCCGAGCAATGCCTGCTTTTCACATAACGCTTGTCGGGCACGATTAATCACGGTAATCGCTAGCAAGCCCACAACCACCCATAATCCACCATTCAGCCAAGCAAAATTTCCCCAGCCACTGGCTAACAGCAAGGCAATCACGCCGAAAATAAAGGCACGATCACTCTTCCCCATGGGGCCATCATAACGACGCGAAGCACCAATTTGCACACCGATGACCCCTGTCATTTCGCTGATGATGGCAAGTACGCAGACTAAAATTACCGCCGCAGGATCTAAGCCAGCCAGTAACGCAAAAGGCAGATAGAGCGCCGTATCAGCCAGTACATCACCAAGCTCATTTAAAATGGCCCCTAAATCAGACTGCATGCTATGTTCTCTGGCAAGCATGCCATCAATCGCGTTGAGTGCCATACGAACAAAAAGCAGAAACGGTACACACCACAGTGGCCATTGAGATTGTGGTGCAATCACAATCGCAGCGCCTAAAGCCGCACTTAACAACAACGCAAACAACGTTACTTGATTAGCGGTGACGCCCATTTTCGCCAATTTTTCGACCAATGGACGCAGTAAGTTTTGAAAAGCAGGTTTGAGTTGATAAATAGAAGCCATCTTAAAATCCTTTTAAGAACACGGCGCTATAATATCTTATCCACAAACACGGCATATCAGGAAAACCAATAACTTAGTTTTGCATCGCAAAGTTCATGAATGGCTATAGACGTAACAGAACAAATTGTTATGACTTTTGTAGTTATAAATGAGGCTGCATATCTAACTATGTTATATCTATTTTCTACGTTAGAACTTTTTCTTATTTAGAACCCCTGAATTCACCTCCGAAGTGTGACACTCACCAATATTAAGCAACTAATACAATCTTCTTTAAGATTGTTTATAGCTCTAACTATTGTCATCTATTGATATCAGATAGTAGTATGTATTAGGAAATAAATGTTCATTGTGTGGCGATTGGGTATTTGTATATGGAAGATTCAATTTTGCGAAACAAGCTATACGTGATTGATGATATCGTTCAGTTGCGCTTAGCACTGGATAATGTCCCTGTTTACTTTTATATAAAAGACAGAGAATCACGTTACATTTATGCAAATAAAATAACTCTAGATTTATTTGGTTGCTCTGCTGATGAACTAATAGGCATGGATGATAATCATTTTTTTCCTTCAGATACTGTGAAAATTTTACGTGACATTGATTTACGTGTACTAAATGGTGAAAGTACACAGGAAGAAGTTTATGTCGGAGAGCCTGGTAGTAGTCAGCAAGTCTATTTAGAAGTTAAAACACCGATCTATGACAAAACTAATAGCAAAACAATAGTGGCAATATTGGGGATTTCTACTGATATAACTTATCAGAAGCATATTGAACATGAAGTACGCAGCTTAGCTCTCACCGATCCCCTTACCCATTTACCCAATAGACGCTTGTTAATTGAGCGAATAGAACAAGCTCAGTATCGTAGCAATCGCCATAGTGCCTACTGTGCTGTTCTATTTATCGATTTAGATAAATTCAAATTAGTCAATGATATATATGGTCATAAAGTTGGAGATCAGTTACTCATTGAAATTGCTAATCGTTTGAATTTACATCTGCGGGATACAGATACCATCGCACGAGTAGGTGGCGACGAGTTTATTATTCTTCTGGAAGAGGTTGGTACAAAATTAGAACAAGCTACTAAATATACGGCTGAAATCACAAAAAAAATAATTAAAATATTAGGTGGTAGTTATTTTTTTGGTGAAATAAAGTTAAATATCTCAGCAAGTATTGGCATTAATTTGTTTATTGGAGATACATATTCACCATCTCATATAATTAACAATGCTGATAAAGAAATGTACAAACAGAAACAACAAGCTCATAAATACCATATTTAATTAATAGCTACTAACATAACCATTTACTTTTCTGCTAACCATATTATAAACGTTAGACTTAATCAGGAAATACTCAGAATATCACGTACCACTTTGATATTTCATTCTAACGCTACCAAGTAAAACAATGCTATTTCGCATAAATAAAAAAGCCCTCTTGCGAGGGCTTCAATTTACGATAACACGTTCTACGCTATTATTTAGCCGTTACAGGGATCCCCACGCCGCGCTTGCCCTCTTTACGCGGAATTTCAAAGACCGCTGGTGTCCAGGCTGGGATTGTCATGGTGCCGTTTTCATACTTAGCACTGCTTGCCAGTGTGGATGTATGAATTGGGCTCAGGGTTAAGTCTGTGTTCCAATCAATCGGCTGGGCCTGATTAGTTGCGTTAATTACAATGACCAGTCCATCAAGCTTAGGATCAATATCAGTACCTGATGCAGTACCGTTATCAATGGACATAACAATCAAGCCCGCGGTTTGATCTATACCAGTGTTATGGAAATCAACCCGCTTAATAACTTCTTCGCCTTTACCCAAGGTGATGAGCGGGTAAGACTTACGTAGAAGTGCCATTTCTTTATAGTAAGTCACCATATTTTCAATATCGGCTAATTCTGGATCAGCTTTCGTTCCAGCCTGAGAAATTACCTCTTCAATAATGGTGTAGTTATCGCCATCTTTGTCTTTGCGTGGTAAGCCTTTATCCCAGTTATTATCCGCTAGGGTAAAGTCGACTAAATTGTACCACTCCCCTGAATCATAAGAGTCACGCTGCATCGATTTAGAACGCAGTAGCTCAGATCCCATATGGGTAAAAGGTACACCCTGCCCTAGCATCGCTGTCGCAAGTGAAACGGCTTGCATCCGAACCCGTACATCAGTTGTTACATCGTAACCAATCTTGTACTGGTTATTATCCCATAATGTTTGGTTATCGTGCTTAGAGACATAGTTTTGGATCTCTGTCGGATCAGCGGCATAGCCTGCTGGCTGCCCGTTATAATCAAGCTTTTCACCTGTGATAGTCTTACCTGTTGAATCAACTATCTTGAACGCTTTCAGGTTACCTGCCATACCTAGACGTGTAAGATCGGACAAGTGCAACGCAGTTTTTCGTGAAACCGTGTTGTGTTCGTTAGGTAGCACTGAAGCACCATTTCCGAAGCCTTGGTTTTTACGAAGATTATCACCACCATCAAACGGACCGCCACCTCGGACTGCATCGCGTAGGCGATCAGAGAAGCTACCGATCCCCGTGCCAGCTAAGTTAGGTTGAGTCGCCTGCACAAACAAGGCATCATTTGCCACTTCACCAAAGTTCCAACCTTCACCGTAAAAATACGTCCCAGGATCAACTTTTTGTACGGCAAACAACGAGCGCTGAATCTGATCTAATGGGTGATGGCCCATCAAGTCAAAACGGTATGAATCGATTTTGTAGTCACGAGACCATACCACCAGTGAGTCAGTGATCATTTTTTCGAACATTGCTCGTTCTGGAGCAGTATTTGAACAGCATGTCGAATTCTGAACGCCACCAGTGACTGGATCCAAACGTTGGTAATACCATGGTACTAATTTATCGAGTACGGAGGTGCGCGCCTCAGGGCCTGCTGAGTTGGTGTGGTTATATACCACGTCCATGACGACGTTCATGCCAATATCATTTTTGATCGACATGACCGCTTCACGCAGTTCTTTGATCCGCTGCGGGCCTTCAGCATTAGTGGCGTACGAGCCTTCAGGCACGGTGTAATGGAATGGGTCATACCCCCAGTTGAATGCATCTGTGTCAGACACAAAACGGTTCAACTCCTGTACTGCAGGATTGGCTTTTGTATCATCTTTCTTCACTGCGTTTAAAACTTCAGAAATCAACATATCTGATGAGCAGTACTTGCCAAATTGCGACGCTTTGACACCTGAATTGACATTACACAGCTTACTAAAAGGCTCATCAACATTAGCCACTTCATCTGGGTTTTCATTAATGGTGGCAATATCAAAGATAGGCAATAGGTGCAGGTGGGTCACACCATTCTTACTCAACGATTTAAGGTGATTGACCGGTACAGTATCTTGCTGGCTAAAGGCTTTAAATTTCCCTCTTGCCGCCTCTGCCGTTGAGCTATCTAACGCGGAGAAATCACGTACGTGTGATTCATAAATCACGAACTGAGACGGATTCGATTGGTCAACAGGACGCTGTAAGTCATCCCAACCATCAGGCTTCAACGCAGGATCATTCAAGTCAATCACCTGGCTGTATTCGGAGTTCATCGATAAACTCAGTGAGTACGGATCTGTGACCTGGTAACGTTCAATTTTTTCAGAAGCAGGATGGAACACATCGACCAAGTAGCGATAATATACCCCACTTGGTGCCTTATCCGTTAATAACGACCAGACACCGGACATTTCGTCGTAGTCCATCTGAAGACGACCAAGCTCTTTCTTATCACTATCGAACAGGACAGTAACAACGTTCTGGGCAGAAGGTGCCCAAACACTAAATTGGGTATTGCTGCCTTCAATGATCGCACCTAATTCAACCTGTTTTGCTGCCTGAGCAAATAGCTGATCAAACGCACCTGCGGGCTGTACTTTGGTTCCTTCAAGCACCAAGCCTTTCTCATCAACTGCCAATGCGGCTAATTCTGCTTTCATGACAGCGCGCATATCGATCGCATCATCAATGGCAAAAGCGGGTTGATTAGCAAGATGCGGGAATTTTGCTTTAATGTCAGCCGTTAGTGCAGTCGGTTGAAGCACAATATATTCAGACGCATACTGATTTTCAGCATTCGGCCCAAATGTCCCATCCAACTGAATATACAAACGCACTTCACTCGCGCCTTCTGCGCCATCCCATATCAGAGTATGGCTATCAACCAAATGCGCTTTGGCTTGTGCCACGCCAAATAGCTGAACATAAGCATCGCGACGGGAATCAAAGGCGGTTGTACTTCCTGGCAGGTATGAGGCTGTTCGATCTGCTATTGCGGCAAAATCAAGCTTTGCATCACTACCTAATAAATTGTCCAGATTTTCATTTCGTATGATGAAATTGATACAGTCTGTTTTGCCATCAACAAGCTTCAATCGCCAGTATGGGCCGAAGTCATCGGCGCCAGCAGGTGTAATAGTCTTATCAGTCCACCCATTGTTTACTTCACCAGCGCGGTCACACGTCGAATTATTCCAGACATGTAAACTGTATTGTGCATAATTACCAGCTGACGCTTTGGCTGCTTCATTTCCGCTAACCATGTATATAACAGCTTCATTTTGCGCGGCTTGAACAGGCTCATTAATTGGGCCACTTTGCGACAACGTAGCCATCGGGCCATCGGTTTCTGGTAGGTCAATATTAATAGCAGGTGGGTTTGTTGTATCAAAATATCCATCATCGACTTTTCCATCAGATGATGAACTATTACATCCAACAAACACAAACGCAGAACACAGAGGAATAACAGCCTTAGCGACCGTAGATAATGTAAAGTTCACGGAAAATATCCTTTATACTCATAATTTTATTGGGGGAAGTAATAAAAATTGAGTTTTTCTTATGCCGAGAACTCTACAGAAAATGACCGACTGCATTCTGTGATCAAAAGCACTCAGCACGGACATTTTTACGTTAAATTACCGTTTTCTGACTGTAAATCACTTTCCGTACAGATATTAAAGGCAAAGAATACCTGTACAAAAGGACTAACGAATCACACTTTTGCCACTCATTAGCTCGCTTGTTAATCTAACGCAATACTGACACCAACAGAAATGGTGTACGCCGACAGATCATCATGCCAAAGCAAACGGCTTGCTTCAGCATAACCATACCAATCTTGACTTAATGCACCAGAGATGCCGAGATGTAAACGGCCATACACATTATCATCAGACTCAACAATAATAGGCAAAATACTCCCGGAGTGGTTTGATTTAAGCTGGGAAATTACATGTTCATTCCCACTTGCAAGATCATAATGAATATACCCTTTTGCATAAGGTTGAAAAACCCCAAATGGTGTTCGTAACGGATGTGACAGGCTCATACCGGTGATCAACATGGTCGACTCAAGTGCATCAACATTGTCTATATTGGCAATTAAATAATTGGAATTCGACAATGAAATTCGCTCTGCATAACGGTCGGTATCAGACAAGGTATATTGCAAGCTGCTTTCCAGCGCAATATTTAGATATTTGTAATAAAATACATAACCCGTACCGAGAGTAAATACCCAAATATCTGAATCAGCATTATTGGCATTATTGATCACAGAATCGGCATACAATGAAACCTGCCGTTCAATATCGGTATCCATCACCGCATAGCTGGCAGTAAAATCAACATACCACGCGTCACGTAGGTAGCTAAAATAACCCGAGGCGACCATTCCATCGATTTCCGTCTCACTAGATTCTTTCAGTGGTTGGTTAAATGGAAGTCCAAGAGTGAGACCAAATAAATAGTGTTCACGAAACAGATAATCGCCACCCAGGGTCAATGAATAACCGCTGTAGTCAGACTCATGACTCTTTCTATTCGGCGTTGAATCGGGATAAATGGTATTATCAACGCGTACATAGCCACCTAAGCGAGAATGGCTACTGTGTTCGATTGCACTTATCTCATCAACAGTCATATCGGAACTCATCGGGAATGTATAGCGCGTAAATGAATCTTCCCTCACCGAGGTTCGATTCAACACTGTCCGATCAGAAAGCCCATTTGTCCTCAGCTCTGCCCACCGATTAGTCAGATGCCTTGAATGTATTTTTCTGTCAATCTTGTCACCACGTACATTACTGGCAAGCAAACGTAACTCAGTCACTGCTGCGCTCATTTCCTCTGTGATCATGTCACTGATGGAACTGCCTGAGTCCTCTTCATTTGCTTGACTCGAAACGGAAAAATAGACAAACAAAATCGTGACGAGTAAGCAAGGTGAAACCTTCTTTAAAGACAAAAACATAATGACCCCAAAAATATGTCTTCCACTCTCATTTCTAATAGTAAATATTGAAAGTGTCTTACTTATCATTAGCTACATATTCAGTATAGGAAGCATGGCGTACATATTTTGTCTCAAAAAAAACACAATGCTGTTATTTTTATAAATAAATCAACAGAGCTAAATCGCTTGTCGAATCAGGAATATCAAACTACCGTCATAACCGAATACCATTGAATAGCATCTTAACGACATAATTGCCTTGTGGCGTAAAACATTGAATGTTATATTAATGTTAACAATAACATGTCATGAGGAATATCATGAGAGTAAAATTTTGTAACAAGTTCAGGTTTACAATATTTCAATTATTCTTCAATTTCCGACATTTTTTCCAGCTCTGTTATTACCCTATTCTTTCTTTATGCCTAGGTGGGATAGTCATTGCAGCCGTAATAGAGCTGGTTCCAGATACACAAGTATCAGGATTAACAGGCATATTACTATTTGGATTCAGCGCAATGGGGATCATGATTATAAAATATTATTACCCAATGATCCTCGCTTGGTCAGACATGCGTAATAAGACACACACTGTCACCCTTCTTCGCTAACCAACAACAAAAAGCCCGCAATATGCGGGCCTTTAAAATATTTGTATAAAATTAATCAACAATATGATAGTTTTTCATATTATGAATTAATAGTTTAGTCACTTCAGAACTGGTTTTATTCACATCATCACTCTGATCAAATTGTGCAGACGTTGACCAAATGGCTCTTTTACTCACAGTATCAAATAAGGTGAATGCGACGTTCATTTCCTCATAAGAAACGGTATAACTACCACCATATACATAGTCATATGCGTTATCATAAAAACCATCGAACATCAGATCATTTGTGTAGCCAAGGGTTTCTTCAGGGTATTCGACAATTTTATTTTCGACATCAACCAACTGTGCAACAAACACGGTTTGCATACCATAGTTCTTTGCATATGCCGCTATTTGCTCTTTAGTCGGTGGTTTATTAGGAAACATTTGAGAACTAGGTACTGCATTTACACCGGCGGTTCTCAGCCTGCTCACCATATCATCTTCGAATATTCTGCGAGTGCTGATATTATCCGACATCGCAACAACATAGGCACTTTTAATTGGTATTTTTGTATACGTGGAATCATACCAAGAAGAGGTTATGTTAATCTGTGCACACGCCGATAAGAGCAAACCACAGAGTAATGTATAAAGTAAACGCATAATACACCTTGCCAGAACTTGTTTTGAAATTAAGACTAGTACAGCATAGTGATAATGCAATTATGAATATATTAATCGTAATATTTTATGGCCCAATATGAACTTTATTATTGCAATATTTTATATTAATATTTGTTTTTAATCATCGATATTTACATTCAGACAAGAAAACACCTTTCCTATATTAGATAAAATACAAATATCATTCCAGCAACAAACATTTCACTCTAGTGAATTTATACCAGACTGATGACCAGCTACTCGTTATACAGCCATTCATCCGCTTCATCAAACATCTCTTCTAAAACCGCGCCTACTTCTGCTTTACAGTCTTTAGGCCCACCGAGTACGGTTAAGTCATTAATTGTTCCTGTACGAACACGTATCATTGCATCAGGCCAGTGTTGCTCCATTCGACGAATGAATTCACTTTCTATCTTTGGGAAGCCATTTTCTGGAATACTTACTTTGTTTAGCATTAATTCAATACGCATCTTACGCCACCAAATACTGTTTATTTATACAGTTAATTGTATACGCAACGCGAAACACTTCAATTTGAATTGTTTATCATGAATGTGAGCATTTCTAATTAAGATCAACCAGCATGTCAAGACTGATAAGGGAAATAGTATACGACTAAATCACTACTTCCTCCGAATCGGTCCTAACAGTCATAAAACCGACGTCTACAGTATTTGTTGGTAGAATAGCTATAGCACATTCTTATACCGATAAGTACTTTCATAATCTTTAAATTCCCTTATATAATTTCCCATAATAGATATTTATGGGGTCTCTTCAACACAAAGCTCTTCTGTGGGAGGAGAAACGGTGACTTCATTGTAAAAAATAACTCGGTTGTTTTTTGTAACCATTTTTTCAATAACCCCGTCAGACCATAATGCATAAGACAATGAACAACTTCGAAATTTAAAGGTATCAAGTATAATCAACTGCCGTATCATTCACCCAGCCTTACCATATGGATAAGCACTCTTATATCCTTCCGTGGTAGACTTGTAATTTCATTCCAATAAAGAATAAATAACAAGAATTAAGTGAACAAATTGTAACTCAAATACCTAAAAAGTATATATTAGCCACTTGATATCGATCACGTTTCAAACAAAACAGTAAACAGGTAAAATATTGCCGGTATCATATTTTCGAATTAAAGCGGTACTCATCTAATTCGAAACCAGCAAATCGCGGGGATATAAAAAAGGCCACCACTAAGGCAGCTTAGTCAGAAAACATACTAACTAAAATTACTATTATCAATTACTCAGTCAAGAAGCCATTTATTTAATGGTTCATTTTATCAAAATTATGGATGATTATTACTAAACGGGCCGGTATCTGTTTGCGAAGCGTTATAAGCTACGGTTTATGGAAAATGGATGTCCAATACGATAATTCAAAAGCAGAAAATAAAAAATCTGGAGCCAATTAAAAAAATTGGGGCAAATTGCCCCATTTTTGCCCCAAGAAAACACACGAAATACTCAGGACATTGAATTATAAGTGTTTATTAGGTCCGATATAGAACCTTGATAATGTGGTAGCCGAATTTAGTCTTCACCGGACCAATAGGCTCTAATACTTTGCCAGTAAAGACGGCTTTATCGAATGCAGGAACCATTGCACCTTTACGGAATTCACCTAGATCACCACCACGCTTGCCGGATGGACAGGTTGAATATTTTTTTGCAAGGTTTTGAAATTTCTCACCCTTTTTCAATTGCTTAAGGATGTCGTCTGCCTGTTCTTTATGCTTCACCAAAATGTGAAGCGCTGCTGCTGTTGATGCCATGTTTGTAACCTAGCGTTGCCGTTATTAAATCGGTGGAAGTGTGCGATAAATCACGCAAAGTAGCAAGTATTTAGCACTGGGTATATCAAGCTCAGAGACAAGAAAGCCAGCATCACAGCTGGCTTTCTTGAGATCTTACAACACCTGATGTTAGCTTTCAGATTTTAAAATCTGTGCGGCTTTCAGTTGCGTCATCTGGCGAATTTGTCGCCACATATAGAAGAAGATACCCATCATCATCAGCATGGATGGGATCGCTATCATCGGGTAGCTCACTAAAGTTAAGCGCCCCAACTCTTCATTGAACGCCTGTGAACCTGAAGGACTTGTGACAATCGTCTTGGCCAACACATAATTCATCACAGAGGAAAAGACAAACGTACTGGCAAACAAGTAATTGGCAATCACTAAACTACGTTCAAACGCATCGCTTTTCCCAAATTCACGTAGTTTCTCGTGAATCAAAGACATGTTTAACACTGTATCATTGATCAGCAATTTACTGACTACCGGATACTTGGTAAACGTTGAGACAAAAACACCAATACCTATCAGGCCAGGAATTAAGGCTTCTTTAACAGCTAACCACTTGTTGTCGAGCTCAAGCAGTCCAATCCCCCCTGTCAACAACACACTGACAAAACCAAGCAATGAAATGAAATTGAATTTTTTGTATTTGATCAGCTCATAGCCGCCAAACACAATCGGGAAAGCCAACGCAATGACTAAAGCACCTACGGAACCAAGGTACTCGTCACTACTGAGCTTCATCAATACAACTGAAGGCACAATAACGTTAAAAATCAGGTCATTAAGTGGGCTTGCTTTTTTTTCTGTCATAATATCTTACAAAGTCATCCAAACTGTAAACATCTGTATTGTTTCGTGAATTACTGCCGCTGTAAAGTAGATGTACGTTACAAAAGGTTAAATCCCCGTGTGAGTGTTCTCTATGTGAGTGCCAAAACACCCTTAAGTCTCTCATTTCATACTGTGAACACCAGACTCTTTGCAACTTGAGGTAACTTACTTCCATAAGAATATACAACAACGCAAATTCTGCAAAGCTCTCTATCCTCCTCCATAATCAGATTCTAACACATACCCACTTTTCTGTTAGGAGTGTGAGATGAGTAAACCTGTGATCGCCAATAACCTTCCTATTCAAGTGCAGCTAGAAAAAGGCAAAAGTTACTATTTTTGTACGTGTGGCCATTCATCCAGCCAACCTTTTTGCGATGGTTCACACCAGTCGACTGAGTTCACGCCACTAAAGTTTAAGGCCGGTAATGATGAGGATGCTTTTCTTTGTGCCTGTAAACATACGAAAAATCCCCCTTATTGCGACGGTTCTCATCAACAATTTAATGCTGATAATGTCGGAAAAGAAGGACCAGGAATAACATCCGATGCAGGGGATATGCCAATCGCACGCCCTACCGCCGAAGAGCCTACAGTTGCTTTTATCCATCAACTTGCGAAAGATGGGTTAACCTCAATGGGTCACCATGGACCAATGACCGCAATGGGTGTACCTCGAAACCAATTACCTGAATGGGATGATATTCAAATCATGGTTGCCCAGATGGCGAGCAAGCCTTTACAAGATAATGCTAAAGTCGGCACAGAACTTGTGATCGGCCCTAAGGCGAAACGTCCACTGGTGCTTGATACTCCTCTGTTTGTCTCTGACATGAGTTTTGGCGCGTTATCAGAAGAGGCCAAAATCGCCTTGGCAATGGGGGCGGAACTCGCTGGGACAGGGATCTGTTCTGGCGAAGGCGGTATGCTAGCAGAAGAGCAACAGGCCAACTCCCGCTATTTCTACGAGTTGGCCAGCGCTAAATTCGGCTATCACGAAGGGTTGTTGAAAAAAATCCAAGCATTTCACTTTAAGGGGGGACAAGGTGCAAAAACAGGAACAGGTGGGCACCTTCCTGCGGCGAAAAACATCGGAAAGATAGCACAGACCCGCGGCTTAAAACCGGGAACTGACGCTATTTCTCCCCCTACCTTCGAAGACTTAAAATCCCCCCGCGATTTTTCGGCTTTTGCTGAAAATGTCAGGGTGATCACCGGTGGCATTCCGATAGGCTTCAAACTCAGTGCAAACCATATCGAGCGCGATATAAATTTTGCCCTTGAAGCTGGTGCCGATTACATCATTTTGGACGGTCGTGGTGGTGGCACTGGCGCCGCACCAAGCCTGTTTCGTGATCACATTAGCGTCCCTACTATCCCTGCATTATCTCGTGCTCGATACTTCCTTGATAAACATGGGATGTCGAATAATGTGACTCTGATTATTACTGGCGGACTGCGCACTCCTGCCGATTTCATCAAAGCGCTTGCTCTGGGTGCAGATGGTATTGCGATAGCAAATAGTGCTATGCAGTCAATCGGTTGTGTGGCTGCTCGTATTTGCAATACCAACAATTGTCCTGCAGGCATTGCGACACAAAGAGACGATCTGCGCCAAAAGCTTAACATAGAAAAATCGGCTCATCAGTTAGCCAATTTTTTGTCTGCTTCAACGAAGCTAATGCAAGTCATGGCACGTGCTTGCGGCCACCACCACCTTAACCAATTTAACAAAGATGACCTTGCCACATGGAATCATGACATGTCGTTATTAGCAGGCATCGAGTATTCAGGTTTTAAACAGCGAGAATAAATCATAGATAGCTGATTTCAGATAATAACTGCTCGCAGAAATTATCATCTTGATGTAGCTTGAGTATATTCGTAAAGACGGCCACCCTAAAAGGAATTCACAATGATATCAGCCACTAACACTGCACTTGTTATTATTGATGTTCAAGGGAAACTCGCACAAATAATGGCAAATTATGGTGCTCTTTTCCAAAAACTAGAAACAATGGTTAAAGGCGCAAAGATCCTTGAAATGCCGATCATCTGGGTAGAGCAGCTACCTCATAAGCTGGGACCGACGATTCCTCAAATTGCGGATCAACTATCGCATATTACGCCTATCGCAAAAAACAGCTTCAGTTGCTATCGCGATGAGCAATTCGTCACAGCACTGCAGCAGACTGGCTGTAAAAACGTGGTCGTGGTCGGCATTGAAGCCCATATCTGCGTCTACCAGACTGTTCAGCAGTTACTTGACAATGGTTATCATGTTGAAGTGGTCAGTGATGCCATATCTTCCCGCGAACTCTCTAATAAGCACATCGCTCTGAACAAAATGCAACAAGCCGGAGCGGCAATAACCTCAACCGAGATGGTGCTATTTGAATTGCAAGAAGTGGCTGAAGGGGAACGGTTTAAGCAGATCTTAACCATTATTAAGTAAGATTAATTTGTCTCTAAGCTACCGTAGCGTTCACAAAAAAAGCCGTAATAAAATCAACTATTACGGCTTTTTGGATGGCTCATCGACAGGTCTGCAAGTTAATAACCGACGCCTGCGCAGTAAGAAGAAATAACAATGAGAACTAAGGCATACGTCATCACGTTTGATGCAGGCTTACTCTTAGTCAAAATAGGCATAAACCAGACGCCTACGGCAGCCAACAACAAGCCTAAACTCGCCACTTGAGCGATAAACGGGGCGATATCATTAGTAAGCTCAGCCCTATTGGCTAATTCAGTTAATTGAGGTAATCCAGTTAGCAGGCATATCAGGGTGATCAGAGCGCCGATAATGGGCAGATAAGTATCGACCTTTTCAACCTTATGTTCGGCTCTGACTAATGCCGTGTGAGCAAGTAATGTCCCACCGCATAATGTCGTTGCGAAGAAGTGCGCTGCCACCATCCACTGTGTGCTTCTAACCATCAAGCCATGAAGTAAGTAGCTTGCCCCCGCAATCAACGTGATAATCAGCACGATCTTACGGAGGTTGTCATTCCCCACTAACCCTTTTTCAACAAACCAATATATCAATGCTAATGCGAAGAAGCCCATCACCATCAAGGCTTCGATGCCAAGACTATAGACTGTAGCGGTATTAGAAAAAATTAATGTGACTTCACGTAAGGTCAGTGATGAAAATAACATCAGCCACAGTGCAGGAAGGGTACGATGCAGACGATCCATCTGACCAAAACACAGTTGACCACTGAGGATCACCCCGCCAAGAACAATAAAGGCACCAATTGCCAATTGAGCAAAAACACTCGAAAGAATCAATGGCCACTCATACCAAGCCATAACTAACCTCTATACCAGCAGCGAACTGCTAAAATTCAAGATGAAACAAAGGAAGACATTTTGCCTTACCTTACGTTGTTGTTCTATTTTATTATTTGCTAGCAACGGGTTGATATGGTTTTTCAACACCTTCAACATCACTTGATAATGCTTGAGCTTTAAGCAACAACATGGCAACTATAAATGCAATAATAGCTATCAGCGCCATACCCCCATATGTAAGCGTGAAACCTTCGCCCAATATCTGCGAATCAAAATCAGCTAAACCATGCCCGCTACCTTCACCGATAAGTACGGGTACTTTAATGTGGAATAGTGCTGAGCAGAATGCGACACCGACAGCGCCACCAAGCTCTCTACCATAACCGAACATGGATAGCCCGATCCCCCTATCATGTGGCGGTAAGACATTCTGAACCACTACATTGAGTGATGGTAAGGTTAACCCTAGGCCTGCCCCTGCTAATGCCAACGCCATGTTTGGCATTATTCCACGATACAGTAAAAACATTGCGACTGAAGCCATTGCAAAACCCGCCACAATTAATGACTTGTAGTAACCAGTTTTAGCAATCCTTTTACCGCCGAGATAGGCGCCAATGGTAATGCTCATCATAAATACCATCATAATGAGTCCACTGCCTGAAGCGGACATACCATGTTGCCATTGCATCTGCAGCGGTAAATACACTAATACGGCAAACATCAGCAGCTGTGAGCACATAATAAGTAATACGCTAATTGCATAGCCCGGTAACTTGAAGATTCTTGCGGGTATAATGGGATCCGCCACCCGACGCTCAACCATAACGAGCAATACAGTCACAATCAGCAATGAGATCGCTAATACATCATTACTAAACATGGATTCTGGTGATAACAGCAGCAACAGCAAGCTAGTAACAATCATAAGCAATCCGGCTCCTAACCAGTCAAACTGACTATCTCGTCCTTTATTCAAGTGCTTTAAATTCGTATTAATTAGCCACAGCGCCAAGCCACCGAGCGGAATATTAATCCAAAATACCCAGCGCCAACTTAAATGCTCAGCAAAAAAGCCCCCCAGCAGAGGGCCTGCAATACTCGATACCGCATAAACTGCGGAGATATACCCTTGGTATTTCCCCACCTCGCGAGCAGGAATACAGTCCGCGATGACAGTAAAGGCAAGCGCAATCAACCCTCCTCCACCAATCCCTTGCAGCACACGCGCGCCAATAAGACTGGGCAGATCTTCCGCTAAGCCGCATGCGACTGATCCCAATACAAACAGCACCACACTAATATTGAGCATTTTTACGCGACCAAATATATCGCTTAGTTTGCCGTATACCGGAAGTACCGCTGTTGCAGCCAATAAATAAGCCGTAACAATCCATGTTAACGCCTGTCCTGCGCCTAGTTCCTCACCAATAATGGGTAAAGGGGTTGTAACAATACTTTTTTCTAGTGAACCAAGCGCTATAACCAATGCAACACTGGCAAAAATCGTTTTTGGCGACATACACTCTCCTCAAAATTCATTTGCATGATAAATCATGTGATGAATTTCGAAAACAAGTTATATCAGCGGTAACCTCAACTTATGCCGACTGTACTATTGACATATATCGGTTATCTAGTAATCTTAATTTTAAATGAAAATTAAGTTGCGCATTACAGAGCCAATTTTGATTACGCAGACCTCAGTCTATGTGCCTGAATAAGAGGAATACTTATGTACGCCATTACCAATGTCAATGTTTTCAACGGTTTTACCACCCTCAGCAATCAGGCCATCTTTATTGAGGGAGACACCATTCAGTCCATTACCCCTATGGATGAAGCTACCTTACCCGCTCGCACTTATTCCGGTGAGGGAATGACCGCGACCGCTGGTTTCATTGACCTACAAATCAACGGTTGTGGAGGCGTACTTTTCAACATTGATATTGATAAAAAAACTCTAGATATCATGAATCAAACTAACCTTAAAAACGGTACAACACAATACTTACCCACCTTTATAACCAGTCACCATGATAAGATGTGCGACGCCATTAATGTCGTTTCAAGCATTGAGAATAAAGAATTGGAAGGGATCCTTGGGCTCCATCTTGAAGGTCCATTTATTAGCACTGAAAAAAAAGGAGCCCATAACGAAAATCACATCCGAATTCTTGATGAATTAACGGCATCCTATTTAGCAGATAACAACGCGCACATCGCCGTTGTCACTCTCGCACCTGAGCATACTTCTCAACGTGTTATTGATATCTTAAACAATGCAGGGATCACCGTCTCTCTGGGTCATACCAATGCTACCTATGATGATCTCATTGCTAAAGACAATATCGACATGGCAACACATCTCTATAATGCAATGACACCTCTTGGCTCTCGAGAACCAGGTACTGTAGGCTATATTTTTGACAAAAAGCCGTATGCTGGCATCATCGTCGATGGTATTCATTCTGCCTATGCCTCCGTTAGAATCGCCCACCAGCAATTAGGGGAAAAGCTCTTTATGGTCACTGATGCCGTCACCCCCGCAGGCACCGACATGACAGAATATGACATGGCTGGAACCAAAGGCTATGTCACTAACGGCAAATGTCATTATGAGGACGGTACGATTGCAGGATCTGCAATTACGATGATAGAAGGTGTTCGTAATTTGATTCAGTATGTTGGAATAAGCCGCGAGGAATCGTTACGCATGGCTACCCTTTATCCAGCAAAAGCAATCGGTATTGACGACCAATACGGAATGCTGGCTGTTGGATATAAAGCAAATGTCACCTTGCTTGATGACAATAATAACGTATGCAGCGTATTCCAAATGGGGACTAAACGGATCTAAGCGCAACGACACTCTCTTATTTACCGAGAAATGGTAAAAAATAGCCCTGAAAGATATCAGGGCTAAATGACAAATATGTATTTCATTCGAACACTGATGCGATAAGTTACGCCATTGTTACTATAAATCACGCATCAATATTTCATACTCGTCTTCAGCTAACTCAATCAACTCAGCGAGCTCTCTTGCATCATCACTGGCCAAATATAAGTGCCACCTTACGGTATCAGGTACTTGCTGATCTTTGCACACGAGTTCCGTTTTCTTACCTCGAGTATAAAAACACAGCTCACTGAATTCCCCCGTAAGATGGTTATCTTTTTCTAATATATTGACGTCAAGCTCACCGATTGGGTTTACAGTTATATCCGCATGAAACCCAGTCTCTCCAGGCAAAATAAACTGTCTACGCTCAGTCAACATGTCCAGCCTCCTATCTGTATTGCGCCATGTCACACAAGTGGCCACCATAAATAATGGCGATAAAAACTTGTGCTTACCACCCTATTCCATACTATTTCGAGTACTTCAATGGTGCTAACACTATTAGTTTAGCCAAGGCAGAGGCTTGAAAATTGATTTTATTAAATCTTCATCAACATTCAGTCGTTTTTATGTCGCATATCAAATTTTTGTTACTGAAATGCTTCATGACATAATTATAATTTGCGATTCCTGCAACGCGGACTACGTTGTAGACCCAACATCCTCACGATGCAGGATTCAACGTGAGCGCAGCGTGCTTCATGTTCATAGCTCAATTGGCTAAAATACAAGGAAATAGCAATGATAGATTTTCGTTCTGATACCGTCACCCGCCCAAGTAAAGCGATGAGAAACGCCATGGCTGATGCTGACGTAGGCGATGATGTTTATGGTGATGACCCAACCGTCAATGAACTTGAGCAATGGGCCGCTAAACGCCATGGATTTGAATCTGCACTATTTTGTAGTTCAGGTACACAGGCAAACTTACTTTCTCTGATGGCGCACTGTGGCCGTGGCGATGAATATTTGTGTGGTCAACAAGCACACAATTACAAATTTGAAGCTGGAGGTGCCGCAGTACTTGGTTCTATCCAGCCGCAACCAATAGAAAATGAAAAAGACGGTACACTTTCTTTTGCCAAACTTGCCGCTTCAATCAAGCCTGATGATCCGCATTTTGCTCGCACTCGCTTACTTAGCCTTGAAAATACCATCAATGGCAAAGTGCTTCCTCTTAGCTACCTTGCACAAGCGCGCCAGTTTGTTAATCAACATAACTTAAAACTGCACCTTGATGGCGCTCGCGCCTATAACGCTGCCGTTGCCCTGAATGTTGACATTACAGAAATAAGCCAGCACTTTGACTCAATGACGATCTGCCTATCAAAAGGCTTAGGTGCACCAATCGGCTCTCTTGTTCTTGGTGAGCAAGCATTCATCCAACGCACCCGTCGGTGGCGTAAAATGCTTGGCGGCGGAATGCGACAAGCCGGAATACTCGCGGCTGCTGCAAAAATGGCACTTACCGATAATGTCGAACGTCTAGCCAATGATCATGCCAATGCGAAATATCTGGCTGAGCAACTCAATAACGTCTCAGGTTTCAAGGTCAACGTTGAGCATGTGCAAACAAATATACTCTTTGCTCACGTAGATCCCACTATCGATCAACTGCAGCTTGTTGATACATTAGAGCAACAAGGGATATTAATCAGTAAAGGGCAGCCAATGCGCTTCGTGACTCATCTCGATATAAGCCGTGACGACATTGACACCTTTTTGTCTGCGCTTAGTCGTGCCGTTTCAGCTCAAGAAAAGTAATCAAACCTATATCTAAAATACAAAAAGGCACAGTATTGTGCCTTTTATCGCGATATCGATAGCAATCAATATCAGTAACTAGAAACGATAACCAATACTTACCGCTGACAAGCCATGCTTAATTTTTATATCACTGTCATCGAGTCGCGTAGGCACCACTAGCCGTAACCCAATCTCCCACTGCTTATAATTAGCAACGGCACCTAGATGTGAGTTAAAACCAAAACCGACAGAGGTAAATTCTGTTTTAGTACCATTCTCATCCGCTAACTCTCCCTCAGAATTAACGTAATGCACCCCTGCACCCACTTCAACACGCCAGCTTTTGCAGGTTCCACATAAGTTTTTATCACCCCATTGGTAAAATAACACAGGGGTAAAGGACACTGAGTAGCCCTTATATTCACCATCTCTGTACGCCTTATCCTCGTCGTCGTCATAATCGAGCTTAAAATATCCACCATTCAGCTCGGTGTGGTATCCCCACTGGCTGGTTGGTGAAAAATAGACAGGCGGCTGAATTAAGGTGATCACCGGGCTGATCGACGATGATGAATTGAAAGGAATATCGTTGAATGTACCTTTATGGCTTACTTCCACGTTTCCACTGGCCTTAGCTATACCAATTTTCAATGCCGGTAGTCGAAAAATCGACTCCATATCCATCGCAGCGGCCAAAGAAAACGGATTGAGCATTACAGCGCTTAAACACACAAGTCCATATTTATTCATGCGTCATCCCTTTTGACTAAACGGTAATTTTCTCTTATTTTTCAATTATAACCGATTGATTATAACCTTGGATTATTTATAACTCGAACAGAAAGCTAAAACAAATGATGATTTAACAATAAGTGACAAACAATGCTTGCTACGTACCCTAAAGCAATCACAGGCGTCCATTTCAGGTGTCCAAAGAAGGTGTATTTACCATGTGCAGCCCCCATCAAAGCAACGCCCGCAGCCGAACCAATAGACAACAAGCTCCCTCCCACGCCCGCCGTCAAGGTGACAAGTAGCCAATTGCCTAAACTCAAATCTGGTTGCATCGTTAATACCGCAAACATAACCGGAATGTTATCCACGATCGCGGATAATATCCCCACCATGATGTTCGCCCAGATAGGATTCCATTGCTGATACATTACTTCTGAAATAACCCCTAGGTACCCTAATAAGCTAAGCCCACCAACGCACATAACCACACCATAAAAGAACAATAATGTGTCCCACTCGGCATGAGAAACTCGCTTGAATACATCAAATGGAACCACTGAACCTAATCGCTTTAACGCTGCATCATCATGATTCGCAATGGCTCTCGCTTTCTTTTTCTCAAGCGAACGCGGTAGTGTCTTGCGTAAATAGAAACCAAAAAACTGCAGATATCCTAACCCCATCATCATGCCAATCACCGGAGGAAAATGGACAAAAGCATGGAAACCAACCGCCGTCGCGATCGTTAAAATAAACAAGCAGACAATACGTTTTGCGCCTCGTTTTAATTCAACATATTCACTTACGGTATTCGGCTTGGTTTTCGGGATAAACAATGACATGATTACAGCGGGTACAATGTAATTAACCAATGACGGTATGAATAAATCAAAAAACTGCATAAAACTTACCAATCCAGCCTGCCAAACCATCAAGGTCGTAATATCACCAAATGGACTAAATGCACCGCCCGCATTCGCAGCAATAACGATATTAATACAGGCAATATTAATAAATCGAATATTGCTACCTCCGACTTTTAATACTACGGCACACATTAATAATGCAGTCGTCAAATTATCAGCAATCGGTGAAATGATGAATGACATACACCCCGTCAACCAAAATAGGCTACGGAAGTTAAAGCCTTTATTTACCATCCATGACTGCAGAGAATCAAACAGTCGCCGTTCTTCCATCGCACTGATGTAGGTCATTGCTACAAGTAAAAACAGCAATAGCTCTGCATACTCTAATAAATTATGCTCTATTGCGCGCTGGGCCATTTCTATCTGACCATGCTGCTGATAGACGTAGCCGATCATCAACCAAATAATGCCAGCCGCTAGCAATACAGGTTTTGATTTACGCAACTGCAAGTATTCTTCTCCCATCACTAAGCAGTATGCGAAACCAAATACCATAAGTGAGGCATAACCAACGGTTGACTGTGTAAAGTCCAAACCATCACCACCAGCAAATACAGGCATAGCCCCGAATACCAACATAATAAATGTCATGACATGACTCAGTCTCATACGACTCTCCCCTCCTTGAGGTCTCTGAGGTATATATACCCCAAATTATTAGCTTACATTTAGTTTACACATTCCTTTTAAACAATTACGTGAAGCCACCCAATAAGATCACCCGTTAATTAACAGAGCGGTAACGAATAATGAGCATCTATTTGCCAGAAAACTTGAAACTGATCCAAACTAATCATTATGCGCAGATAAATTTCGCAGTATAAACATAGAATCTGCCAGCAGAATTCAATAAGTGAGTCAGATCATTTTGTCGTTAATTGATGAAGGATAAAGCAGCATGAATGACATTGAGTGTTGGCTAAACCAACTAAAAAGTGACTATGTACTTGATATTAGGAATGAAATATCAACATTAAGCCGTGCCGTCAGTCACGCACCTGCAAGCATTTTTGGCCCAATTGATACAGAATTACAAAGTGAAGCCATCGCTTACTGGTTCGATTCCTGTCAGCGGTTAAGCTATTACTACCAACACCTGAATGACGTTGAGCTTGCATACAGCTATATGCATTTTGCTTACAGTAAGTTGCAAGAGTTAGCCAGTTTGTCGCCGCAAAACCCTGCGATGAAACGCTGGTGTTACAAAAAACTCGACAGAATGATCGTCAGTATGATGGAGTTCTGCCAGCAGCAGCATGGTCAACGCTGGGAACAAGAAAGCAACGACCTTGTCGAATTGCATGTTATTTTTATGCAGGGACAACAACACATTAACCTTGTCTATGAACTGTCACCACCGTATACCTCCTAGCAACGTCCTCATACTCAAGTGCCTTTTAGTTGCTCAAAAGAAGACTAAATTGCAGCTTGGATATATTATAAATAAGACAAAACTGTCATCACTTTCGTTCTAGGTTCGCAAACTTTCACTAAGCTAATTATATGCTTCTGTGTTGTAACCATGGATTACCTACCGATGACATTACATACCATCTTAAAACCCTTTATCTTTCTACTGCCTTTTTTATCACTGCTTTTCGCGTCTCCTTCATACGCAGGATCAATGCCCTCACCACCGACCATCGCAGCTAAAGCATGGATATTAATGAGCTACGAATCAGGGCAAGTCATTGCGGGTGAAAATATCAATCAACTCCATGCTCCCGCCAGTTTGGTAAAAATAATGACCAGTTATGTCGTAGGGCAAGAATTAAAAGCAGGCCATATTGCCTCTGAAGATACAGTACTCATTAGTGAAAATGCTTGGGGAAAGAAATTTCCTGGTTCGTCAAAAATGTTTCTCAACGTGGGCGATCAAGTCTCAGTAGATGATCTTAACCGTGGTGTCATCATCTCATCCGGGAACGATGCAACTGTCGCATTGGCTGAACATGTCGCAGGGCATCAACCTGCATTTGTTGAAATGATGAACAAGCAAGCAGAAAAACTGGGCATGATAAATAGTTACTTTTCTAATTCTCATGGTTTAGATTCTGACGGTCAAACGATTACCGCATATGATATGGCTCTACTGACTCGCGCTTTAATTCGTGATCTTCCAGATATCTATCCTTTATTTAAAGAAAAATCATTTACTTTTGGTGATATTAAACAAGGTAACCGCAATGCGTTATTATGGGATACGTCCCTCAATGTTGATGGCGTCAAAACAGGTTTTACCAAGCAGGCCGGTTATAGCTTAGTCTCCTCAGCGGACCAAAATGGCCAACGACTTATTGCTGTTGTGCTAGGCACCCATAGTACTCAATCCAGACGTGTAGAGAGTAAAAAACTATTAACATGGGGATTTCGCTTCTATCAGGATATTCAACCTCAATTTAGCGCTAAAGAACTAACTCCATTGAAAGTCTGGTATGGTTCACCATCTGAAATATATCTCGAGGTCGCAGAGGGGGGGATTGTGACGGTTCCCCGTCGACAACGTAAAGAAATAAACCATAAAATACACTACGACACCAACCTTGAAGCCCCGGTAACAAAAGGTCAACAAGTCGGAACTATTGAGTGGTACCTCAATGATGAGATTATCGCGGAACAAGCATTACTGGCGAAAGAAAACTCGCTCAAAGCACCGTGGTATAAATCGATGATTGATATTGTATGGCGACCGATCAATCAATGGTTCTCAAATCAAAACTGGGAACCTAAAGTGACGTCCAATAACTGAACGCAGCAATACCTAAAAAGATGGCAATAGGCGACCTCTGCATGGTCGCCGAACCTATATGAACTACATTACATATCGTGTTCTGGCTTCATCCAAACAGACTTAAAATCAAACCAACCCATGGAATTAGACTGCATCCCCTGCACCACCCCCGTATCATCGACACCCAGCCAATTATGAAACAATGGCAGTACTTGTCCGAATTCTACGAGCTTTGCCCCAAGTTGCTGACACGGCGAGTTTTGATCTTTATTACCCCGCCATTGCGCTACTTCCTGCTCTAGTGCATCAAATTCATCCACTGGCATCGCTCGTGCTATGTGGTCAAAATTAAAAAACCAATTCAGTAGTGCATCATCACGGTAATTCATTAGGCTCATTCCTCCCAACCAGATATCTATCTTGTTGGCATATTTACCCAACGCAACTTCCGTGGTAGTAAGCTCTAGCATCTTCACTTTTACCCCGTCGTCATGAAGAATATCACGAATCGCATTTGCAACATGTGGGTAAACAGGATGTTGGCAAGCAAAGGCAATGGTCATGGTTCGCTTTGCGGGTGGGGCTAACTCAGCAGATGACTGCAAAGGTACATGCGCCCAACCGGGCAAAATACCGTATGCATTAGTCAGCCTAAAATCACCTATCTGCTCTTTATTCAAACGCTGCAGAATATTCAATGATGTCAAACGTGCATGAAAATACGCCAACCAGCTAGGGTCTGCAGGCAAGCCCGATATTCGATTAAATAGTAGAAAATTACAGCCTTCATCAAGCTTAAGTCTGGCCGAAACACTGACACCCGCAAGCTGGGTAGCATCTGAGGCGGGTTGTAAATAACACGATGCCACTTCAGATAGCATCCAAATATCAACAATATCAATCAGTGCGCGAAAACCAAAATACTGTTCAAACGCTTCAAGTTTAAAGCGCTTATTGTCATTTTGAATCACTTTATACGGCCCTGTTCCGATAGGGAACAAGACATTCTGATTTAACATTTCGGCATCTGCCGGTTGGATCACAGCAAGTAAATTCGTTAATAAGTCCGGTAATCGATGGTCGTCAGTATATAAAAAGATATCAATCGTATTGGCAAAAGGGGCTTCAACTTTCTTAATATGGGAGAAAAGACGATGCTGCCTGACTTGATTAAACGTCGCGATAATGTCCGCACTATCAAGTAATCGACCGTCATGAAAACGCACCGATGGCCGGATGTAAAATCGCCAGTGACGGGGAGAGATCGCTTCCCAATGATGCGCAAGATCCCCTTCTACTTCCTCTTTTTCCTCATTTATCCGCGTCAAACCATTAAATATCTGGCGGACTAAATGCTGCTCTGAACGGCGAAGTGGTTGCAGCGGATTTAAATTACTGAACGCGCGATAATATGGTAGTCGCACTATCTGTTTACCGTGTGCGGTCGTATGCCCTAGCTGCTCCTGAATGATTTGAGCCAGTTTATCCGCATTATTTCCTAACGCCTCTAGCGCTGGTTCCAGTTTTCCTTCTGCAACCAATTTCCGTGCATGAATAAGCTGCAATTCGCTATCAGTACTATGAAACGTTAGTCTCGACTGCTTTCCTCGACCAACGGCAGGCTCCCAATCAATCCAGCCATTTTCGACCATTTTATTGATCACCATGCGAACGTTACGCCGGGTGCAAAATAAAACTTCCGCGATATCCTGCAAATTGGTATCACTGTCTTGGCCGGCAAAGTGGCTATATAAACGCTGGAACTGGGATTTGAGCCGTTGACCACTCATAAAAGAGGAACCTATATTCTGAATTTCAAATATTTTGATTTCCTATTTTAACGCAAAAAACGGGCCTCAGCCCGTTTTTTCAAAGAGATACCGTACAAAATACTTGTTGTGTTACGCTGTTTTTTCTGCCAACTCTTTAGCTGACTTTGCGGCTTCACGGGCCATTTGGCGCTCACGCAATACCGAATATAGATAGGTAACAACAATAGCAAAGAAAAGGTATGAAAGTGAAAACACAAATGGCGAATTGATCACCTGAGCTTCTATTCCCCACAGTACACCAGTGATCGTGACACCAATTTTAGCCATCAAGCCCATTAACAGCATTAAAAAAGCCAATTGGGGATAACGTGCTGAACATCGAAAGGCAAGCCAGTAAGCTGAGCCGACTGCGATAGCTGCAATACCAAAGCCAGCCATAAAGGAATGAAAATGCTCGCCAGAAAGAACCCCAGCAAACGTAGAAAAAAGTAAAATCAAACCGAATTTCATAAACGCCTCTCAAGGAAAGTAAGGAAAGTCAGAAAATGCATCCTTTCTATCTAAATCTGCCTAACGTAGGTATTTTCCCACTTTCCTCTTGAGATGAATACAAGAAGGTTTACACCGCTTATTTAGATTCAGCCATCACATCAGGAATTTACATTTCAATAACCTTGCAACTTATTATTACCAAAAAAAATATAGACCAGTCGTTAATCATTTGTAAAATATACCTAATTTTCATTTAATCTCGAAATATAGGATAAATTCAACACTTTCATCTACATTGAGCCGTATTTTTGGTTGCGAGCTATTACCTCTACTCACATTTACGAATAATTCATCTATAAATATCGAATTATGGATCCGCTGAATATAAAAAAACACCCAGCTAAGCTGGGTGTTTTTAAAGGTAAAGCGATAAGCCGCTAAAGACGTTTTTCGATCTTCACTGCGGCCACTTTAAACTCAGGGATCTTCGCATGTGGATCTGTCGCCGATACCGTCAGCTTATTGGCTGCTGACTCCACAAAGTGGAATGGCACAAAAACCACACCGGGTTGCATTCGCTTGGTCACGAAAGCAGGCGTTTCAATGCTGCCGCGTCGAGTTGACACCACTAGCATTTCACCATTTGCTACCCCGATTCGCTCGGCATCCACCACCGAAATCATCGCACGAGGACCCGCTAAATTATCCAACCCTTTCGTCTTACGTGTCATGGTGCCGGTATGAAACTGCTCAAGCAAGCGTCCCGTAGTCAGAATCATTGGGAATTCTTCATCCGGTAGTTCAGCGGCATAACGGAATGGAATTGCCGCCATTTCACCTTTACCGCGAATGAATGCTTCCTGATGCAAAGTTCGTGTGCCCGGATGTTCGCTATCGTGACATGGCCACTGGATCCCATCCTTACCCACTCGATCCCATGTAATTCCCGCATACTGTGGCGTTAACTGGGTGATTTCTTCGGTAATGTCCATGACTGATTGATAATTCCAGTCACTGCCCATCGCATTAGCAAGTGTCTGAATAATCTGCCAGTCTTCCATGGCTTCTCCTGGCGCTTTAATCGCAGGCATTAAGCGCTGAACACGTCGTTCTGTATTGGTGAAATGACCTGTCTTTTCAGCAAACGAATACGCCGGTAATACTACATCAGCCAACTGCGCAGTTTCTGTGAGGAAGATGTCCTGCACAACTAAGAAGTCGAGTGTATTCAAGGCTTCAAGTACGTGCTTCTGATCAGGATCACTCAGCACAGGGTTTTCACCCATCACGTACAGACCACGCACTTGCTGATGGCAAGCTGCATCAATAATTTCTGTCAGTGTCAAACCCGGTTCAGCGGGTAATTCTGGACAATTCCATGCTTTTGCAAACTTGCTATGAACCTCAGGATTTGCCACCTTCTGATAACCAGGGAAGTCTTTCGGTAACGCCCCCATGTCGCACGCACCCTGTACATTCGACTGACCACGTAACGGGTTAATACCCCCGCCTTCGATACCAATATTGCCGCATAATAGCTGCAAGTTCGCGATCGAACGGACATTATCGTGCCCGGTAGTATGTTGAGTAATACCCATGGAATAGTACACGGCGGTATGCTTAGCGGTGCCGATCATTTCCGCAAGTTTACGTAAATCAGCCTGCTTAACCCCAGTGACCAACTCCACTTTATCAGGTGCATACGCATCATTCATCACTTCCGCTTTAAGCTCTTCAAAGCCATCTACACGATCAGCAATGTACTGCTCATCATGCCAGCCGTTCGTGATGATCTGCTGCATAATACCGTTTAGCAACATCACATCAGTACCCGGACGATGCGCGACATACAGCTGTGCATGATCAGCGATATCAACTTTCTTCGGATCAGCAACTACCAAACGGGCTTTACCGTTTCGAAGTGTTTGCTTAATATGTGAAGCAATAATCGGGTGCGCCGCCGTGGTATCTGAACCAATGATAAAAATCAGATCAGAATGCGCAATACTTGGAATATCATTGGTCATCGCGCCACTGCCCAGTGCCGCTTCAAGCCCTGTTACCGTACTGGCATGACACAAACGAGCACAATGGTCGATGTTATTGGTGCCCAATTCACGACGAATAAATTTCTGGAACGCGAAATTATCTTCATTCGTTGTTTTCGCTGAAGAGAAGCCCGCTAAAGCATTCCCACCGTGAGTGGCTTTGATCTCAGCAAACTTGCCCGCCACTAATGTAATCGCTTCATCCCAGCTAGCGGGTTGAAGCTCACCGCTCTTACGAATCAATGGCTGCGTTAGGCGTGTTTCATTCTGGATGAAATCAAAACCAAACCGGCCTTTTACACACAGCATTCCCTGATTAACCGGCGAATCTTTCGCCCCTTGCACATAGCGGATCTGGTTGCTGGTCTCATCCACATACATGGTAACCTTGCACCCTACTCCACAATAAGTACAAATGGTCTCAACTGGCTTAAGCATTTCAATCCGGCCTTGTGACTTATCACGACTGTCCACCAGCGCACCAGTCGGGCAAACCTGAACACAAGCGCCACACTGAACACAATTGGAATCACCCATGTTATGACCATCATTAAAACCAGGGCGACACTCCGGACGCTTAGCGCTAGTACCATCTTCATTTTTCAGGAAGCTTAATACGCCATGTACTGCTTTCTCATTACAGATATCGACACATTGGCCACAGCTGATACAGCGGTTGGCGTCAAAAACAATAAACTCAGAGCTGTTATCGACACTGAATTTCTGGCAGCTGGACATATCCAGCTCATCGTTCTCTACTTTATATTCGGTAGCGAAATCACGCAGCTTACAATCGGTATTAGCCTGACACCCACATTCAAGACAACGTGCAGCCTCTCGCATAGCCTCTTCATTAACAAAGCCGGTTTCAACCTCAGCAAAGTTCAATGCACGTTGTTCCGATGTCAACTCTGGCATGATGACACGCATCGCTTTTTGAATACCAGCAAACTGCTTAGGATCAACCTGTCCCACCTTGGCTGCTTTTTGAGCATTAAACGGCTTAACCGGGATATGCGTCATGTCCCCGTGTAAGAACCGATCAATGGCTTCAGCAGCAACACGGCCATCGGCGACCGCTTCAATGGCAGTTGCCGGGCCACGACGGAAATCACCAATACTGAAAATGTTTTCCACACCTGAATGCATCGTATCCGGATGAGAGTCCAGCGTTAACCAACGAGTTGTAGGCAATTCAATGGTGTCACTGTCAAGGAAAGACAGATCGGGTTTTTGCGATACCGCGGAGATCACCGTATCAAAATGTTCAATAAAACAGTCACCCGTCGGTACAGGGCTACGACGGCCAGACGCATCAGGTTCACCCAGCGCCATTTTTTCCAACGTCACATTGGTCACGCGGCCATTTGCGTCAGCACTGTTTTCAACAGGATTGGTCAAGAAGTGGAATTTTACTCCTTCGTGCTCAGCCTCAACAATTTCATAGTCTTCTGCTGGCATCTCATCGCGGGTACGACGATAAATTAGCGTGGTATCCGCCCCAGCCCGTACGGCCGTACGTGCACAGTCAATCGCGGTATTGCCACCGCCAATCACCGCAACTTTTTTACCCGTGGTGTATGTTTGAGTGGTGACATAATCTTTCAGGTAATCCACCCCCAAATAACAGCCATCAAGATCGCTGCCCGGGTAATTCATTTCGACGGCCATTGACGCACCCACAGCCAGACACACTGCGTCATATTGAGTAACCAACTCAGACAACAACATGTCTTTACCCAAAGCGCGATTGGTTTCAACCTGCATACCATTACGGCAGATAAGTTCGATTTCCTTATCCAAGATCGCTTTAGGCAGACGGTACTCAGGAATACCATAGCGTAACCAGCCCCCCGCCTGAGGCATGGACTCAAACACCGTGACAGCGTAACCTTCATTGCTCAGGTAATAACCACAACTCAACCCACCAGGGCCACTGCCAATAATGGCAATACGTTTATTTTTATCGGCTTTGCGTGGCGGCACATACTGTTCTTGCGCTTCAAGATCAATATCGGCTGCGTGACGTTTTAACTGACGTATCGCAATAGGCTCATCCACAACACCACGTCGGCATTCCGACTCACAAAATGCAGGACACACGCGGCCAATGGAAAGTGGCATAGGCAATGTACGCTTGATCACTTCAACCGCTTTCTGGTGCTCATTTTGAGAGATATGGTACAGATATGACTGAATATCAACACCTGCCGGACAGGCTGTTTGGCACGGGGCCTCACAGTCGGCATAGTGATCAGACATAATGCGGTTTAGTGACTTACGACGGCGCTCTGACAACACATCACTGTGTGTTGTCACTTGCATGCCTGGTTGCACGGATGTCTCGCAGGCACGCTGAATACCTTGTCCGTCGATTTCAACCACGCACAAATCGCACGGCACTTTTTCACCGCTTTTGTTGAGCCCACAAAGCGAAGGAATATCAATTTGATGTGTGTTTGCGACATCAAGTAATGACTGGTGAGCGCTAACCGCGATTACCTGCCCGTCAATTGTGATGTTAATCATCGTTGCCTCATTCTATTGCAGGCACGGCAGTGGTGATTAATTGTTCGTGATAATGATCAATTCAATCACATTTTTTTATCGAAAAACCAATGCCGTGATCAAGATGATGACCAAATAGAACCTTGTTCTATCAGGGATTAGTCATACATCATTTTTAATTAGCCGATCACTTTAACAGAGGCAGAATAAAATTTCTTGATTTTGGACATTTTGGATATTTATTTTACGAACAATTAAATTAGAGCTTTTACTTGCTCTTATCGTAAGCAATCTCAGTTGAAAGCACCTTTGATCATGGCTTTTCTGATTCTCTGCCTTTATAATTTACTGATAATCCGGACAATAAATGAAACCTGAAGATAGAATGGCAACGATATTAGATTCAGTTGATCTACGCACCAAGCTCGTCGGTGAAAACCGTCTTGAGCTATTGATATTCCAAATGCACACTTCGCAACTTTTCGCGATCAACGTGTTCAAAGTAAAAGAGGTAGTCAAACTGCCTAAGCTGAATCGACTGCCAGGCTCTCATCCCAATATCACCGGCGTTGCCAACATTCGTGGGGTATCTATTCCCGTTATTGACTTACGTCAGTCTATTGGTATGCGTCACAATGCTGACAATAGTGAAAGCAACATCATCATCACTGAATACAACCGTTCTGTGCAGGCTTTTCTTGTTGGTCAGGTCATGAATATTGTCAACTTAACATGGCGTGATATTCAGCCACCACCGACACACGTTGGCAAAAACAATTATCTTACGGCCATTACTAAAGTGCCTCGAGATGGTAGCGACAAGCTAGTCAGCATTATTGATGTTGAAAAAGTACTCGCAGAAATTGTCGACTATAACATTCAGATTTCTGATGAAATTTTGGATGATTCAATTGTGAACCACTTTATGGGTAAAAAAGTGTTGATTGTGGATGACTCATCAACCGCCCGAGCACAAATCCGCGACACACTGTCGCAGTTGGGGTTAGAAATTATTGAAGCCAGTGATGGTCTGAAAGCCCTCAATTTGCTAAAAAATTGGTGTGACCGAGGTAAAAATGTCAATGACGAAATCTTAATGATGTTCACTGACGCTGAAATGCCGGAAATGGATGGATACAAGCTTACCCATGAAATCCGTAATGATCCTCGTATGAAAGATCTCCATATTGCGTTAAATACGTCATTAAGTGGTAGCTTTAACGAAGCAATGGTCAAAAAAGTAGGATGTGACCGATTTATTTCAAAATTCCAACCTGACTTATTAGTCGAAGTCGTACAAGACAGGCTTCGCGCCACGTTATAAGTCATCAGAGCCAGACTCGTCGATTAGCAACGTTTCAGCCTATAACCAAGTTACATCGAAGCATTCTTTGAGGTAACTTGGGAATAGCATTATCGTTCACACAATACCCTCGATTAACAATATACTAAGCTCAAATGCAGTACGGATAGTTTCAGTAAGATATCCAGTAGAATCGCGTCATCTATCATAACTGTGCTTCCTTCATCTGCTTTATTCTCGGTTTTCGTGCTTAGCCACATGTGGCTTCGGAATATGTTGATCAACGTCATCCCAGGCATAGAGCGTTTGACCATCCATCGTATCGATTCGCTGTACTTCAATATCATCTGCTTTAACGGTGACCTGCATAGTCAGCAACAAGGTGATAAAGAGAAGAAGCACCCAACATGGCGCTCCTTCATTACAAGCGTTGTTACAAGACCTCTTTAACTTTCTCGCCATATTTCAACGTTTCCAGTATTAATGACTGTGTGCCGTGCGCACGGATTCATTGCCACTGCGCAATGTAACGCGGCGATCAAAGAAATCCCCCTCAAAGTTTTGCTCAGATTTTAACGGTTCCTGATCGCCATAAGCAGATGCATATATTTGGTCTGTATTCACCCCATGCGATTCAAGGTAGCGATACACTGATTCAACTCGACGCTCAGATAACGCCAAATTCTTTTCACTGCTGCCTCGGCGATCTGCATAGCCAGAAAGCGCCCATTTTATTTCTGGCGCTTGTTTCATGACTTCTGCGATTTCATCAAGCTGCATGCGAAAGTGTGGTTCAATCTCAGCAGAACCGGTGCGAAAGTGAACATTCATCTCCAGCGCCAGATCGATTTCACGCTGTTGAATATTCATGACGTCGAACTTTTCTTGTTCAAGACGGGCAATGTCAAGCTGAGCCTGATTGTATTTATGGCTGATCTGCTCTAATGCCGCATTGCGTGAAACCAGCTCCGTCAACTCTGCATCTTGCGCCTCGATGTACCCTTCCTGACCAACTGCCGTTCCCATAATTCCGCCGACAATTGCGCCAATCACCGCCCCTGCCGGACCACCAATAACGGCCCCGACAGCCGCGCCAGATCCTAGACCTATTAATTGTTCTTGCTCACCCACTTTATAGCTGTCATCGCCCTCAATAGGTGTAGCCATAACCGTTGGTGTTGCCAATGAAGCGATTAACGTTGTTGCAATGAGTGTTGAGATAACCTGCTTTTTCATGATGAATTCCTCATTCAGTATTTCGACGATGTCTGTAATGTGCATACCGTCTGTATCGGCCCTGCACTGTTTCGATGAGGTCATTTAACCAAGTAGATCTGGCACTGAAGAGGACAAAAAAGGGCAATGTGATGATCAATTGTGGCAAAAAAATGGCAATTGGCCTTATTTACCAAATCGCGCTTTTTTAGCCTGTAATTTATTGTATAGTCACAGCATAAATACGGCTCAGACGCGACATATCACCATCCGTGAAGGTATTACTGCATGAAAAAAATTGTCATTGTTGAAGATGAAAAAGCCATACGAGAAAACTATCTCGATGTATTAAAGAAACATGGCTACGATGTTCAAGGTTATGACAACCGGCCAGATGCCCAAGCGGCATTCTCTGAACAGCTGCCGGATTTGGCCATTATTGATATTGGTCTACAAAATGAAATCGATGGTGGTTTTACCCTGTGTCAGGCCCTGCGCGCCATGTCCCCGACGATCCCGATTATATTTCTGACTGCACGAGACAGTGACTTTGACACCGTTTGTGGACTTCGGATGGGTGCCGATGATTACCTGACCAAAGATATTAGTCTTCCGCACCTCATTGCCCGCATTGCCGCTTTATTCCGCCGTAGCGATTTAATGACGACACCAACCGAGCAAGATACTCTGCTGGTACGAGGCCCGCTCACCATTGATAAAAACAAGATGCAAATTTTCTGGAATAACCAGCGGATTGAGCTGACGGTCACCGAATTCTGGATGGTCTACGCCCTTGCCAAACGCCCAGGCCATGTCAAAAGTCGCTATGACTTAATGGATGACGCCCAAGTTGTGGTTGATGACAGTACAATAACTTCACACATCAAACGTATTCGCAAAAAGTTCATCCAGTTTGATGCGAGCTTCGACTGTATTAATACCGTTTACGGCATGGGCTACCGCTGGGGCGCATAACAAAAATGAATAACCGCTTAAATCTGACCTTTGGCTTACGTACCAAAGTGATCCTGATCGCCAGCTTATTGCTTAGCCTTCCTTGGCTAGGCTATAACTATATTCTCGAAATGGAGAAAATATTACGGCAAGGCCAAGAGCAAACATTGATCGGAACAACCCGCGCCGTTGCAACCGCGCTGAATGAGCGACCAAACCTGTTTAGTGATCAAGCCAGCTTTCTTCACTCAGTGCAAAAAGGCCGAGATCTCTACGCCTATGAACTAACCGCTCCCATAAAACTGGATGGACAACTGAGTGACTGGTCAGATTATGACGACAAACTAATTGATTACGGTCGCGATTACCTACAATTTAGCCGACGCCCATATAGCACTAATAGTATTCACTTTCGTCATTTAATTGGGAAATATGACGGCTACCTTTATGCCGCGTTTGATGTCACTGACAATTTCCCGGTTATGCGACGTAAAGGGTCGGCTCGGGTCGATCGTAACGATTACATGATCATTGCCATGACGTCACCCAACGGTGATTTTAATCGTTATGTTATCTCAGCGTATAACGACGGTTGGGTCAATGCGTGGCAAATTAACGGGGACATCAGCGATCCTGCCGCACTGACACTTGAAAACCAGATTCAGGGGTACTGGCATACATCTTCGCATGGCTATAACATTGAATTACGTATTCCACTCTCCATGCTGGGGAATAAGCTTGGCTTTGCATTCTATGACGTTAACAGTACACGCAGTCGAGACGTTGAAACTATTATTGGCACATCAAACACCAACCATCAGAATCGACTCGGTACCGTACTGGTTCCCTCGCCGGAAATCGACAATATCCTTAAAGGCATGGGCCATACCAGCTCTGTTATTCGCGTAATAGATAAGCATCAGCGTGTTTTAGCCCAAACTGGCGATATCCAGCAATCAAATGGCGTATGGTCATCCTCGGTTAAATACAGTAATAACGATGCATCATGGTGGTCAACCATAGAAGAAAAATGGCTGCACCCTCTTTACTACCGTTATCTGATTGATGCGCCTGTTTCCTTTGAAGATTCACTCAAAGATGCCGCTAAAGTGCAAGGCGTACATATTTCTCAAGCGCTTGCAGGTCGAGGCTACTCGCACTGGCGACAATCTGAAGATGGTAAAGCGATGATCCTTGCTGCGGCCTACCCTATTTGGCTCGGCGATAATGTTATGGGCGCCGTCATCGCCGAAGAATCTACCGTTGGGATCCAAACTCTGCGTAACCGCGCCATGGAAACACTATTCAACGCGATTATTGCTATCATCGTGGTGGGCACATTTACCCTGTTACTTTTCGCCTCTAAAATCTCTGGCCGTATCCGTAAACTACGTGATGAAGCCGAACAGGCCATTGACAGCCAAGGTCGCATTCTGAATGCCATTACCGCATCCGACAATACCGATGAAATCGGTGATCTTAGCCGTAGTTTGGCGGCAATGGTGACCCGTTTAGGACAATACAATCACTATCTTGAGAACCTCTCATCAAGGCTTTCTCACGAACTTAGAACGCCTGTTGCTGTTGTTCGTTCATCCATAGAAAACCTCGCCATGCAGGAGCAGGATGAGGAATCACAACGCTATATCGATCGTGCGCAAGAAGGTGTCCAGCGATTAAGCACGATTCTATCAAGCATGACAGAAGCAACCCGAATAGAGCAAAGCCTTCAGGGCGCGGAGAAAGAACGTTTTCCATTAAACGAACTTGTTACCGGCTGCATGCAGGGCTACCAAATGGCCTACGCCCAGCAACAATTTGAAACGACGGTCAGCGACAATATTATGGTGATGGGAGCGCCGGATTATCTTGCTCAGCTACTCGACAAACTCATCGCAAATGCCGTTGATTTCAGTGCTAATACCGATCCAATTTCGGTTTCTCTGATACAGCAACAAGGTAGTGCCTGTTTATGTGTCAGTAATATTGGCCCCTTACTACCGGTTGATATGGAAGATCAACTGCTTAATTCAATGGTCTCGGTACGCGGACAAGACAAGCAACTAAAACCTCATCTGGGTCTCGGGCTTTTCATTGCACGGTTAATTACAGAGTTTCATCAGGGCACAATTTCACTGAAAAACAGGCAAGATAAAAATGGTGTCGACGTTACAATCACATTGCCGACTACGTCATGACAGTGACAGAAAATAATCCAATCGCAACAGCAATGGCGACAACAATTAGCACCACCTCAAAAATCATGTTTCGCATAAGAATTTGCTCGTGCAAGGTACAGAAATCAAGTCAATCTTAACTTGATTTCACCAACTAACTTGTTATCTCACTATAAGAAGTCTTCATCCTACTCTGTCTGGCTAAATCTACGCTGAACAGTAAGATAGCGCATTATAAACAGTGCTCATACTTTACGACTTATCACTCACTTAAACAGTAATGCCATGAAAAAACACCATTTCCTTTGGATCATTTATCGAAAACCGCACAGCAAGCCATTGCATTCAGAGTGAAATAAAAATAGATATAGGTCTTTTATACAGCACTGATTCAGGGTATGTAGCATCAATGAGAGTCAGTTCATTCTTATGTACAGCCGTTTTAGCCCTTTATCATCACCATGCAATGAGTGTGGAACTGCCTATTAACCAATACACTGCCTTTCAAACCTTAGTTAATTTTCAAATCAGCTCAATCCAACTCCCCATCAACATTGAAGAAGAGCCTATTACCCTCATGGGGACTGATTTAAATGAGAATTCGGTAAGGGATGATTACGAAGAGACTTTATTAAAAAACTACCAACAGCCAGAATACGTCGCGATGGGTATACTGGCAGCCAAGCAATGGCAACAGATAGTCAATATCGTCTCTGATACTGACTGGCAGGCGAGTGAGCGAGAAGCCCACTTCATGCTAAATACCGACAAGGCCATTACTCAATGTTATAACAACCTGCGTAAACAACAACCGGATCTCTTTCTTCCTGCTGACGCTTATTTTAATACTTCTCTGCGCACCGCCGCTCGGCAAGCAGCCACAAGAAAATTAATCAACGCTATCGATAAAGCACCACATAAGCATATGGATGGATTAACGGGCAAGCCGTCCTGTTATGTGTTTAAAATACTCTTCGACACCTACGTTCCGGAAAATACCGATCTCCAATAATAAACATTAGTCATTAACCGTCCGTACCTTCTGTTGTTCGTCCTCTTCCAGCAATGTCTCAGCTTGTGCCGTTAACGCTTGCTCTTTCTCTGCGATCGCCGTGTATTGCGCCTCACAAACACTTTCTGTTACCCCATCATCACCATAGGTATTCATACAATGTGTCATATAGTCCTCGAATTCCATCATCACGGGATCCGCAACAGCAGCTTCAGAGAGAAAGAGTGGACCAATAACAAGACAAATAGCATGTAGACGAATACAGCAGCGCTTAATCATGATAACTACCTCACTTATAGCCATACCCACAATCAACGGGTATAGCTATAAAGAAAGATGATTTAGCACGATTACGCCAACCTGAAAATGAGAAAAAAAGGAGCTATACAGCTCCTCTATACTTAAATTACGTCAATATGCATACCTTAAAGGGATATCAGCGCACAAATTACCGTCAGCCACGTACATAATTCTGTGGTACAAACGGCATTTTCTCGACAATCATCGGCAACTTTTTACCACGTACTTCGGCAAAAATAGCGGTCCCCAGCGCTGCGTAATCGCTTTGTACATACGCCATTGCCACAGGCATCCCTCTGGTTGGGCCAAATGTTCCACTGGTAACAATCCCTATTTCATGATCGTCTGCATCAAACAGCTTACTGCCTTCGCGCACTGGTGCTTTTGACTGCCCCACCAAACCCACCCGCTTACGACTAATGTCTTTGGTTTCAATTTGCTCAAGAATAATTTCAGCGCCAGGGAATCCACCAGCACGCTCACCATCAGCACGACGCGGCTTACTAATACCCCATAACAAGCTGGCTTCTACGGGCGTGGTGGTCGTATCAATATCATGTCCATATAAGCAGAGGCCACATTCCAAACGCAGAGAATCACGTGCCCCCAGACCAATCCACTCAACCTCTTCTTGATCCAATAGCGCACGGGCAAGCGGCTCGGCTTTATCTGCGGGAACAGAAATTTCATAGCCATCTTCACCGGTATACCCCGACCGGCTGATCAGGCACTCAACACCGACTAAATCCAACACGGCGGCATCCATAAACACCATATTGTTCACCGCCGGGTTCAAACGCGCTAATACCTCCGCAGCTTTGGGTCCTTGAATGGCCAACAGGGCACGATCTTGCAAAATCTCCATCGTCACATCATCAGGCAAGTGTGCCTGAATATGAACGATATCTTGTGCCTTGCAGGCGGCATTCACCACCACAAACAGATGATCGCCAAATTTCGTCACCATCAGATCATCTAAAATGCCACCCTGCTCATTGGTAAAGAATGCATAACGCTGCTTGCCTACCGGCAAATCGATAATATCAACTGGTACCAACGCCTCTAGCGCTTTAGCCGCATTTTCACCATGTAAACGCAGCTGACCCATGTGTGATACATCAAACAAACCAGCAGCCTCACGACAGTGTATATGTTCTTTACGTACACCCAGTGCGTACTGTACGGGCATATCATAACCTGCAAAAGGAACCATCTTAGCCCCCATCGCAATGTGTAGTGCATGTAAAGGTGTTACCAGCAGTTGTTGAGACATACGTTTGTACTCCATACACCGCGAGCAAAGCGGCAAAACTCCAATCGACCGTTACAGTCATGTTAAATGCAATTTCTTATAGTAAACAAAGTTTCCTGACGTTAAAGCCGTGTCACTCACATTATTGGCAATAAGGATACAACACTAAAATTAACATAAGCACAACACATGCACTCTGACAATATTCGGAAAGGGCCACCTGAATTGTTAAAATAATCTATATACCGGCAAGCACCGTTATGACGCCGTTACCCATAATATCAGGGCATCATCTCTACTCAATGTCGCGACCATATGTCCCATATTGGCATCGTAGTAAACCGAATCCCCTTCGCTAAGAGTGACAGGTTCGTAGAACTCGGAATAAAACGTGATCTGTCCATCCAGTACCAATAAAAACTCCTCACCGTCATGTCGGATCCAATCCGAATAATCATCAAAAGATCGGGCTCGTACACGTGATTTAAACGGCATCATCTTTTTATTCGTCAACTGTGTCGCCAACAACTCATGTTCATAAGTTGTTGTTGGATGGGGTTTCCCCTGATCATTACGCGTAATATCACGGCGTCCTGTCGCGGTGATCTGCTTCGGTGGTTCAAAGAGCTGAGGAATATCAACCTTTAAACCACTCGCCAACTTTTGTATGGCTTGGAAGGTCGGTGAGATCTGTTCATTCTCAATTTTTGACAGTGTCGAGCGTGCCAGTCCGGTTCGCCTGCTGGCTTCTTCTAACGTCAAACCATGAGCTGTACGAATCTCTTTTAATCGCTTTCCCAACTGCAGAGGCTCAATCTTCTCTGCTATTTCGACTTCTTGACCTTTCACAACGGTCATCGATGGATATACATCGACTGATTGTCCATTACTCATACACCCTTCCTTGACCACGCAGTGAGTAACAACACTAACTCTTTCGCAACATGCCAAATGTTAACAAAATAGTTCGACAACCAATACAGTCTAGGAATTACACTCAAAAAGCAAACAGCCACTCAAGACGGTGATGATTAAAGTGCGCAACATTCCACTATTGGAAATTTTTATTTGAAAGCCTAACTACAGATGCGTATGTTACATAGTTGTTGAGCAACAATGTCACTAACAAAACCTCTTTATCTTACTTACGGCTTGGCAAAACCGCCCAGCCAGAGACTATTCACCGCCTCTTCGGAAAGATTGCGCAAGGAGTTTTACATGGAAAATACACTGAAGTTCACTGAAAGCCATGAGTGGGTACGCGATAACGGTGATGGCACTATCACGATGGGTATCTCTAACCACGCACAGGGCCTGCTGGGTGATGTTGTATTTGTTGACTTGCCAGATGTTGGTGATGCGACACAAGCAGGAGAAACATTCTCACTGGTTGAATCAGTAAAAGCCGCATCCGATATTTACTCACCCATCACCGGTGAAATCATCGAAATTAATGAAGAATTAGAAGATAGCCCAGAACTTGTTAATGACGAACCCTATGAAGGTGGCTGGATAGCAAAAATCAGGATCACCGACGTTGAAGAACTCAGCAATTTAATCGATGGTGAAAAATACCTCGCGACCATCGAAGAAAACTAAAAGACCAAGGCTTTCAATTTCCTTCAGGTTGAAGGCCTTTCTTATTTAAAGACCGTCAATTTTTCGATGATCCCTACCATTGCATCATGCTCACATGCAATAGGTAGTCACTGTTCAGGAAAGAACCATGACCGACATGACTCTGCTACAAACACTCTGTGACGATAATGAATTTGCAGGTCGTCACAATGGCCCGGGTTCAGCACAGCAGAAAGCAATGCTTGAAACCATCGGCGTAACCAGTCTTGATCAGCTGATCGAACAAACTGTTCCAGCAGCAATCCGTTTACCCAACCCTATGCAGCTTGCCCCACCTCAAAGCGAAGCAGATATGCTGGCCTCACTCAAAGCCATTGCCAGCAAAAATACCATTCATCGCAGCTTTATTGGACAAGGCTACTACAACACCTTTACGCCTAATGTCATCCTTCGCAACGTACTCGAAAATCCGGGCTGGTACACCGCTTATACCCCTTATCAGCCCGAAATATCACAAGGTCGCTTAGAATCACTGCTGAACTATCAGCAGATGATAATGGATCTCACCGGAATGGAACTGGCGAATGCGTCACTGCTCGACGAAGCAACCGCTGCAGCAGAAGCCATGACCTTGTGCCAACGTGCCAGTAAAAGTAAAAGTAAGGCCTTCTTTCTCTCAACTGACTTACACCCACAAACGGTCGATGTGGTCCGTACCCGTGCTGGCTTCATTGGCATTGAAATCATCATTGGCCACATTGATGACCTGAACAAGCACGATGTCTTCGGTGCACTGGTTCAGTACCCTGGAACTACGGGTAACATTACCGATCTGACTGACACCATTGACCAAGCTCATACCCAAAAAACATTGGTCGCAGTGGCGTCTGATCTGTTAGCGCTGACACTGTTAAAATCGCCAGGGGAAATGGGGGCCGATGTCGTTATTGGCTCTGCCCAGCGTTTCGGCGTGCCCATGGGCTTCGGTGGCCCACATGCAGGTTTCATGGCAACCAAAGATAAACACAAACGTACTATGCCGGGTCGAGTCATTGGCGTATCAAAAGATAGCCACGGCAACCAAGCACTGCGCATGGCGATGCAAACCCGCGAACAGCATATCCGCCGAGAAAAAGCGACCTCGAACATCTGTACCGCACAGGCACTGCTTGCCAATATGGCTGCCTTTTATGCGCTCTACCACGGACCAGAAGGCCTGAGGAAAATTGGCCGTCGCGTTCACCACTTAACCGCTATTCTTGCTGCAGGGCTACGAAATGCAGGGATTGAGCTGGCCAATGAAACCTTTTTCGACACCCTTACCCTGAACACTGGCAAACAAACAGCCTCGTTCTATCAACAGGCTCTGAATGCTGGGATTAACCTGCGTAAATACCCGTCCTCGGGTAATGGGGACCAGCTAGGGATCAGCCTTGATGAAACCACCAAGATTGAAGACGTCGAAGTGCTGCTAACACTATTCAGCGGGCAAAGCATGAAAGCCTCTATGTTCACCGCTGATATTGCCAACGATGAATTTGCGGCTATCCCAGTATCATGTCGTCGTACTAGCCGCTACCTGACCCATCCGGTATTTAACCAATACCACAGCGAAACGCTGATGATGCGTTACATGAAAACACTGGAAAACAAAGATTACTCACTCACCCACGGAATGATCCCGCTCGGCAGTTGCACCATGAAACTCAATGCTGCGGCAGAGATGATCCCAGTGACATGGCCTGAATTTGGAGCACTACATCCCTTTGCCCCAGCCGAGCAAGCCATCGGATACGCAGAGCTTGCTGATAAACTGTCTGCAATGCTATGCGAAATTACCGGTTATGATGCTTGCTCCCTACAACCAAACTCCGGCGCACAAGGCGAATATACCGGTCTGGTTGCTATTCAGCGCTACCATGAAGCCAATGGCGATCATCACCGTAATGTTTGCTTGATCCCAAGTTCCGCACACGGCACCAACCCAGCCTCTTCTGCTATGGTATCAATGAAAGTCGTGGTTGTTGGTTGCGACAAGCTCGGTAACATAGACGTCACGGATTTAAAATCGAAGATCGAACAGCATCGCGATAACCTGTCATGCATCATGATCACCTACCCTTCAACACACGGTGTCTATGAAGAAGCCGTGCAGGAAGTGTGTGAACTGGTACATGAAGCCGGCGGTCAGGTTTACCTTGACGGTGCGAACATGAACGCCCAAGTTGGCCTAACTAACCCTGGTTTTATTGGTTCTGATGTATCCCACCTTAACCTGCACAAAACCTTCTGTATTCCTCACGGCGGTGGCGGCCCAGGTATGGGGCCGATTGGTGTGAAAGCACACCTTGCGCCATTCCTTCCGGGTCATGTTGAAAACAGCGAAGATGGTCAACCTCAGTACGCCGTTTCTGCTGCGAATTTAGGTTCTGCCTCTATTTTACCGATCTCATACGCCTATATTGCCATGATGGGTGAAGCGGGTCTGACAGAAGCCACCAAGATCGCTATTTTGAATGCGAACTACATCATGGAGCGCCTACGCCCACACTACCCGGTACTTTACCGTGGCACGAATGGCCGTATTGCCCATGAATGTATTATCGACATCCGCCCAATCAAAGACGCCTCTAGCATCACTGAAGAAGACGTTGCCAAACGATTGATGGACTACGGCTTCCACGCCCCGACCATGTCATTCCCTGTTGCTGGCACACTGATGATAGAGCCAACAGAGTCTGAAGACATTGGTGAGCTGGATAGATTCTGCGACGCGATGATTGCCATCCGCCACGAAATCGCCCGCGTACAAGATGGCGAGTGGGATATCAAAGACAACCCATTGGTGAATGCGCCACACACCCAAGTGGATTTGATGGATGCCGAGTGGAACCGCAGTTACAGCCGAGAAATCGCCTGCTACCCATCAGCTCACACTAAAAAGGCAAAATACTGGCCAACCGTCAATCGCGTCGATAACGTGTTTGGTGACCGCAATCTGGTCTGTTCGTGCCCGGGCATTGAAAACTATGTTGATGGTTGATCCCTGTGATCATGTCATATCAAGTTGGAAACCGTGATAGGCTAGTACGAAGCGATAACAAAAGCGAACCATTGGGGTTCGCTTTTTACTTATTGGACTAAGTTATCTGGCGTTAATCAACTTAGAGTTCACTAACTCGAAAATGGACAGAAGTGAGTCAGTGACTTTTCTAAATTAGAAACTAATAAATTACTTCAAGTATGGCAAAGTCACTTAACTCGTTGTCCAATCTTATTGGTTCAGATTACTTTGCTTGTTAAGCCTAGCTCTGTAATTACTCAGCTTTTTGACATATTCTTTGATAAATTCACTATGTGTATGCTCTTTATCTAGCTTTATAACCCTTTGGATCTCAGTGCTTATTTCATCACATTGCTCGATAGTGGCGCCATCGTTGCCATATAGTATTCCGCTGGGCCATTCATGCTCGGAGTATTCGAGCCAAGACACTATAGCCTTAAGCAGCAGCAACCTAGCTTCATCATTTTCAGGATCAATTTCGTGGCTTTTGTTGTACAAACTTAACTCGCTTAACCATCCCAACTCTTCGTGAAGTTTCTGGGCTTGATATAGGTTTTGTGCAAGCTTTCCAAGCCAAAGAGTACTATGGAAATCATCATCTTCGTAGCCAACCTTTAAAATCGGGTACACCAGCTCATGGAATATCTCATGCCGAATTCGTGAATGACTATTTGTTTCTAGTTTTGGCAGATACTCCCACACCCATTCTTCTATCTCTCGTTCGTTATCGAATGATAAAATAAAGGCACGGAGAGATTTTGAAGCTTGTTTCTTCAATCCCTTTTCTTCGTATTCTTTAAACTCTTTAAAATCCTCGATATTCATAGATGCTCAACGTTATAGATACGGGGTAAAGCCACCATTTATGAGCATATAATGCAATCTTTCTTATTCACATACAACGCCAGCTCAGTAGCTTAGGTGTTTCGTCAAGACCTTAGAATGCAGCAAATCGTCAGGTACAACGCGAAACTACTTCACAAACCTTCGAATAACTTCTAGTAGGGCAAAGACGCATTAACGGGGTATGAATGATCCTTTACTCTAACCAAAAAAGGGGCACTTCTGAGTTACAAAGTGCCAACTGTTCACAATGAGTCAGCGAACTCATTAATTTAACATTTCATTCATGGATTATGTGAAGTCTTACAAAGCTTCTAAACAAGTAGACAAATTTAGTCATTCACGACAAACAAATGCATAAGCCTCATATGAACATCTGGATTAGAAGCTCGTTACAACTCTCTGCTGTTTAGTCATAACGAAATAAATTATAATGCACACTGTTCACATGTGACATTGACCAGCCGTTTAAAGGCTCATCATTATCAATATGCCACTGCATGCTCATTATGCTTGGCTATGTCTTGTCATTATTGGTTATTAAAGAGTTTAAAATGAAAAAGTACATTACTGCATTACTACTTGTTACCGCTCTAGCTGGTTGCGATGATGCATCTAAAGCGATTGATCAGGCACAAGAAGCCGCAAACAAAGCGGTTGATACCATGCAAGATAAAATGAACTCCGTTGATTTAACTCAGTTGAAGTTAGATCAACTTGGCGATGCGGCAGGATCAGCTAAAGAGTTGGCGTCATCTGTAGAAGAAGCGTTAAACGTGAATTTCAGTGACCCTGCAGCATTGACAGAGGTAAAAGAACACATTGCAAATGCTTATAGCTGCTTGGTTGATGCATCATCAGAATCAACGGCTGAAAGGCTGATGGATAAAGTAATGGCAACAGTGAGCAATGAAGAAGCTCAATCTTTAATTGAAAAAGCTATTGCGAAAGCCAAAGAAGCACAAGAGTGTGTCATGTAATACTATTACATGAACAAAAACAACTGCGAAATCAACGTCGCAGTTGTTTTTATATTATGGTTAATTAAAACGCATAACTTGCACCGAAATGATATGACTCTGTTTCAAACTTATCGGCACTAATATATTGGTATTCCAAATTTAGTCCAAATCCAGAATTAAATCGATATTCCCATCCAATAGCACTATATAAACCATATTCTGTTGAACGTCGTTCAATATCATCTATTTCATAGCCAACCCTAATAGCGGTTCCACCAATTTTCCCATAAATGCTATTACCCCAAAGGAAAGGAAGATTTGCATAAAGAGCGGTACGTCCTGCAAGGTAATGAAAATTTCTCACATCACTGAGACCTAACCAGTTTAGGACACCACCACCGCCACCTCCCATGAAGCCGGCTTCAACCCCAAAATGAGGATTAAGCATATATCGATAGTAAATATCACCGCTCATACTCATATTTGATATCTGATAGTCAGCATCTTCACCAGCACTAGTATCAAAAGACTGAGACCCGACACCGCCAATATTCGCACCTAAAATGTGCGTTGAATTATCATAAGCATGAGAGATAGGCGTGATCAAAATCCCGCCAATCAATATACTCAACTTTAACACTGCATTCTTATTCACTATTCTACTACTCAACAGAATAAACAACATATAAACAACAAATCATCAACACTTAGAAATACCTGATTACCACCGAGCCTCAGCCAATTTGAGTAAGCGCTCAGGCATCGGTGCTGTTTGAATACTTGAGTGAATCAGGTTATCTATCATTTCTTCCAAATCAAATCTGCGATTGAACTTAAAGCAGAATTCAGCGAGATATCTCGGTAAATGCTTGTTGTTTATCGCATGGTAAGTTCCGTGCATTGAGTTTTTCACATTACTTATCATCGTGTTAACCCACTTGAAGTACGGTAATTCAACACAATCAGCACCACCGCCAGTGATAATGGCCAGATGGAACTCGTTTGCATCTTCTCTTCAA